>JAPULF010000400.1 GCA_027295245.1 Planctomycetota bacterium | reverse complement strand
GAAGCCGCACGAAGCCTCTACGAAAATAGCCAGCGGCGGCTCGGCACTCACCGCCCGTTGCAGGCGCCCGCGGGCAGACGATCCGGTGGAAAGAGACCGAGCCCGCATCGCCGCGAGCCCGTTTTGGCGACGGAATGCCACGAGCACGTCCTGACGGTCTGCATTACGCGTGTCGGCACTTTCTCCGAGAACGCTCTGACGAGCTTCCTCGAAGGTGGGCTCTTTTCCCTCGGCAAAAATCCGCGCGACGAGTTCGTTCGCAGCCTCCGCCTTCACACCCGCAACCACTGACAAGACATCGTCTCTTGTCAATTTTAATTGCCGCTCGAGCTGCTTTTCCGATAGGGTGAAACGCCTCAGGAGCGCTGCTCTGATTCGTTCGCGTAGAAGGCTCTTCGAAACGCTACTGTGCTGGATCGGCTTGTCCTCCAGTCCCAGTTCAGCAATGACCGCGGCGGTGTCGATACCCGGGTCTTCCTCATAGAGCCTCCGTATCCGCGTGTCCTCCGGATCGGGCATGCCCGGCCCGACAGTCTTCGCTTGAATCGAAATGAAGGCGCTGCCGGCGGTCCGCAACGCGTCGGCGAGTTCGATGTCATCGTATACCCTCTCTGCATCGGTCGGCTGTCCTTCGATTTTCACGTCGGGCTCGACGTCGTGGTCCTTTGAGAGGCTGGGATCGTTCCTGCGCAGCGTCTGTGGCTCGTCAATGAGAAGATCGATCGCGATGACAGACGCACCCAACTCGTGAATTGTCCTGACGAGGTCGGCGGTATCCAGCCTCGGCCAGGGCCAGCGCCCGATTCGGTCGAGGGCGTTGTCGTCGATGTCTACATGGACGATGCGGGAATCGCGGTCGACGTCTCCGAAACTCCGGAAACGAATGTCGAGCGATTGAAGCTCGAGTCTTTCACCCAGGCCGAATTGAAACCAGAGGGTCACACACAACGCGGTGACGGCCACGCCGGTGAGGAATCCATTGAGTCGGGGTCGGTTTCGGCGCATGGGTTCGACGTTGCCGACATCGGACGGTTCGGAAGTCGGCCCAAGCTCAGGTTAACGAGGGGAATCGGCGCCGGCCAGCCGGAATCCGCGTGATCCATTCGTCAGTCATAGACACGCCGGACCAGAGAGCCCGGATAGTAGGCCGCGAGAATGTCCACATAGCTCATTCCCCGCGCGGCCTTGGTTTCCATTCCGTACTGACAGAGACCCACGCCGTGTCCGAATCCTCGGCCGTTCGAGAAAACAAAATGGTCGCCGTCGTCGGCGATCATGAAATTCGTGGACTTCAGCACCCTGCTACCCACGGACAACCTGAAATCCTCCCCCATGAGGGTCTCGTTCAACCCGCCGGCCCCCACGAGCTTGATTCTTATTACGCGGCCGTCGGAGGTCTTGGCCTTCGGCTCGAGTCGGGTGATTCGCCCTATCCGTTTGACGCTGGGGTAATTCTCCACGATGCGGCGTGTGACGTCCGCCTTGGAAACCCGGACCGATTTCCATCGGTAGTACGGCGACACGTAGCAATCGGTACATCGCACATTCCCGGAGAGGGGCGGTATGTTCCTTTCGCTGCCGCGGAAGTAGTTGACCGGCTGAGACAGGCCGCCGCAAGTCGATGAGTAATAGGTGCAAAAGAGTTCCAGCTCTTCGTTATCGTTCCACAGGCAGACCTCGCCGCGCGTGGCGTCGACGGCCCTGACCGCGATTCGATCCTCGCCACGGACGCCGATGTACATCTGGCTTCCCTCGTGATCGAGGACGTCGAACGTGCGTCCCGGCGACGCAATGCGCTTCTGGTACAGCACATACGTCCTTGCCGCGACCGCCTGGGTCTTGAACGCTTCGCTGTGAAATGATCGAGGCAGCTCGCCGCGCAGAACTCCGTAGAGATAGGACTCGACGTCCACGAGATTCGTGAAGCACAGTCCGTCGCCGCGACGCTCGATTCGCAGCCGCCCGCGGTAGGTATGTGGCACGTTTCCGCGACGGGTCGGTTTCGCCACGACGATGGAGGCGTCTCGCACCGGCGTCACGATCACATCGTTGCTGTCGATGGTTCTGTGTCCGATCGAAATACCGTTCTTTCGAAAGGGCGCGACAATCGAAAGACCGATCGGCACGTCACTTTGATACACCGGTCGATCACTCCGGGCGTCTGAGATGGAAAAGGCGGAGGTGACGGCAATCTGAACATCGCGGCGCGGCTGGCGGCCCATCAGCCGCACGGAAATATCGCGCTCGACGCTGACCCCGGAAGCCGATTCGGCCCGAGCGACGTCGCGCGGACGGTTCCATTCCATCAACCGCAGGCAACCCACGAACAACAAGGTCACCAACGCAAGTGCCATGAAAAGAAAGGGAATCAGCCCGAAGCGTTGAAGCCCATCCGTCCCGAGCAACTTTCGAAACTTCGGAAACACTCCCTTGTTCTCCGAGGACCCGGGCCGCGGCCCCCACTCGGGCGGCCAGACTTAATCGATCGATCTGAGCGATAAATCTATTTCGCCCAAACGCTGCTTGATTTCGCTCAGCGACGTCAATCCGAAGTTCTTCGAGGCCAGCAATTCCGGCTCGCTCGTGCGAATCAACTCGCCGACGGAGTTGAGGCCGAGCCTTTGAAGACACTTCCGAGCCCGAACCGACAATTGAAGGCTCGACACCGGTCGCGTCATTAGCTCGGAGTCGCCTTGCAGGATGGTGGTCGGTGCGGCGGCGGCGGCCTCACTCGCCGGGACGGCGGTCTCGCCGGAGAGTTGGCCGAGGGCCAGCCCCTTCTGGGTCAACATGGCCTTGATCTCGTTGAGCGAGGTTTCCCCGAAGTTCTTGTAGGCCAGCAACTCGCGCTCGCTTATTCTCAGGAGATCTCCGAGCGTGAATATGTTCATCTTCTTGAGGCAATTCCTTGCGCGGACCGACAACTCGAAATCCGTGACCGGAATGTCCATGACGGCGTCGTACTGCTGCTGGGCCTCCACCTGTGCCTCGTCGTAGTACATCTCCTGTGCCGACAGAATGTCCTTGAGGTAGAGTTGCGCACGCGGATGGTTGGGGCTGGTCGCCAGGACCCGCCTCAAACACTTGGCCGCTTCATCGTAATCACCGTCGTCCTCGTACATGACCGCAAGGTTAATGAGGGCATTGGTGTAGACGTAGGGCAGGCTGGCGCAGTCCTGGTAATGTTGCAAAGCGGCCTCGTCATCACCGAACAGGTTCGCCAAATACGCAAGGTGAAACAGGGCGTGAGGATGCTCCTCTTCAAGCTCGAGAGCCCTTTCGTAAGACCGGGCGGCCCGCTCGAGCTCACCTCCCGCCTGGGCAAGGCGGCCCTCGAGGTAATTCCATTGCGCCGACGATTCCTTCACGGAAGCAGACTGATCGATAATCGGCAAAGCCGCATCGATTTGACCGCATGCAATGTAGGTTTCCGCCCGCTGCAACTCGCACTCGGTCCTGTCGCCACCCTGGTTGCGGGCCTGATCGATTTCACGCAAGGCCTCGTCGAACTTTCTTTGGTCGCGATAGAGGCGGGCAAGGTTGAGGCTGCGCCGCGGTCCGGCCGGGGCCGTATTGAGCCATTGCTCGGCCTTAGCGAAATTCTCTATTGCGTGATAGCACGACCCCAGCTTCAAGGCGTGTGACGCAGCGTCCGGCCGCCCGGCGGTGAGACTCTGGTCAAGCTCGGAGATGAGGGTCCGAAACCGATCAAAAGACTCCGTATTTGCAAACGCCAGTTCCTTGAGGCTGGCGAAAACGGTGTCGTTGAGTTCCTGCTGTTCAAAAATCGCCGAAAGATCCATTGTTGCTTCCATGGTCGCCGGTTGGCCTCCTTATAAACGAACGTAATTGCGCGCCGGGCGCGGGATCCAGCCGCCATTCGTTGGATTTGTCGAACCCATTATGATAATCAGCAACGCGTGGATGACAAGGTCCAAGCCCGCATACGCGATCGGCGACGAAGCAGAATCCCCGTTGCCATTGCCGCCTCGGTGTTGTATGCTCCTCCGGCACGACAGCGGGGCGGAGCCATCGCTGTTAATAACTGTGACATAATAGGTTAGATCTACATCAACGAGTGGGACGGAGCCCCAAGGCGGTAGGATGACCGCGTGGCGGCTCGACCACTCGGTCCGGCGAGACACGATGGACGCTTTAAGTGATGCGGTCTGGGGGGACGTTCTGGAGTATGTCCGCGCACATCATGCGACGGTCGCGCGTGGTTGGTTCAGTCGACTGCGGCCTGGACCTCTTTCGAGCGGTAATCTGACAATATACGTCGCGAAAAGCGATCAGCTCGAGTACATGGAAGCGTACTGCGTGGGTTCGTTCGTGGAGGCGGCCCAGGCAGCCACGGGCCGGCTGGTTTCGGTGACTTTCAGCCTCGCTGCAGCCCCATCGCCCCCCCGCGGTGTCGAGAGCGAACGGGTCTCATTCCAGAACGACGGCTCCTTGGCGAGATTGAATCCGGAATATCAGTTCGAACACTTCGTAGCGGGCCCCAGCAACCAATTGGCGCACGCAAGTTGTCTCGCGGCGGGAGAGAACCCCGGAAGGGCCTACAACCCCCTCTTTCTCCACGGCGCCGTAGGATTGGGGAAAACCCACCTCTTGCAGGCGGTGTGTCACCAGATCCTCGACGATGCCCCGGCCAGCAAAATCACCTACCTTTCGTGTGAGACGTTCATCAATCACTTCGTGGAGGCGATCGAGCGGGGCGCGATCGACACGTTTCGATACCGCTATCGTCATGCCGACGCGCTGGTTATCGACGATATGCAGTTCCTTAGCGGGCACGAACGAACGCAGGACGAGTTCTTTCACACATTCAACACGCTCTATCAGGTTCAAAAGCAGATAATCCTCTCCGCCGACTGTGCTCCTTCGGAATTGCCCCGCCTCGAGGAACGGCTCATCAGCCGCTTCAATTGGGGTCTTGTGGCCAGAATCGATGCCCCGTCGCTGGAAACGCGATTGGCGATCGTGCGCAAAAAGGCGAGGCTCCGTAGCATCGATCTTCCCGACGAAGTCACCATGCTCGTGGCAACTCGGATCAAGACCAATACACGCGAGCTTGAAGGTGCGATCACCCGTATCGGGGCCATGGGGGCCCTCAATAACGGCGTGATCGACCGAGCCCTTGCGGAGGAGGCCTTGGTCGATCATGTGGCCCCGCCCCCGCCCGAAGTCCGGATTCAGGACATCATGAGCGTCGTGACCGGCGTATTCGGTGTCAAACTATCCGATCTCCAGGGGCGGCGGCGGAGCCGTTCGATCGCGTTTCCGAGGCAGGTGTGCATGTATTTGGCCAGACAGCTCACCCGACACAGCCTCGAAGAAATAGGTGGATTTTTCGGCGGCCGAGACCACACCACTGTTCTCCACGCGAACAAGTTGGTGTCCCGTCGTCGCGAAAATGACGTTGAATTCCGCTCGCGCTTGGAGTCCATCGTGGAGGATCTCCGTCAAGATTGATCCATTACCCACAGCGTTCCCGCACGACCGGTGGATAACCTGGGCAGACTGCTGCGAATTGCGCCCCCCGCAGTGCGACAAGCAAGCCCCGCCCGGAAAACCATGACGGACTTTGCAATGCTCCACACCGCCAAACACAACCTGTCCACGGCCGAGAATCCACGGGGGGACCGTAACGTTCGAGGCCTCCGGAGATTGCCGATTCGCGGGTCAGGTGTTCACCTATCTCACACGCGCTATCTCGGCTATGATGACTCTATTAGATTATTCTTTTAAGAAGAAGCAATAAGATGACAGACGGGATGTAGCCTATGAAATGCATTTGCGACCGAGCGGCACTGAGTGAGGCGTTAACGGCGACATCCGGCGTTACGTTGACGCGCACGCCCAAACCGATTCTGGAGTGCGTTCGCTTAACGGCGGCAGACGATGTCTTGACGTTGACCGCCTACGACCAGGAAATGGGGCTGCGTTTCCGATTGCCGGAAGTGGAAATCACCTCGCCGGGCGAAACCCTCGTAAAGGGTGAGCGCCTCGCTGCGATCGTGCGGGAGTCTTCGGATGAAACCCTGGCGTTCGAGGTCGTGGACGATACCCTTCATATTCGGGGTAACGACAGCCATTTTCAAGTCTATGGGCAGGACGTGCGTGAGTTTCCCCCGGTGCCCGAGTTGGAGGGCGATCCGGATTTTGTCGTTAAGCTCGGCGTGATCCGGGGACTCATCGAGCGAACGCTGTTCGCCGCCGCGCGAGAGAACACGCGGTATGCCATCAACGGCGTGTTGTTCGAAAAGGAGGGGAAGATCCTGCGACTGGTTGCCACGGACGGACGGCGCCTCGCCATGTCGACGGCCACGCTGGAGAAGGCGGTCGGAGACGATATCGAAGCCATCATTCCCACGAAACCACTTGGTCTGCTGGGAAGACTGCACCTTGATGCCGATGCAGATATCGAGATCAAGGTTTCGACCAACCAGGTGATTTTGCGTAGCGAGCGCGTCACGATCAGTAGCGTCTTGATTGAGGGCCGGTTTCCGAAGTACCGTGACGTGATGCCGAAGGATTTGAACAAGAAGATCGAATTGAAAACCGCGGAGGTCCTCAGCGCCGTGAAACGGGCCGCCTTGCTCACGAATGAGGAATCGAAGGGCATCCGGGTTCACCTTAGCAGCGAGGGCATGGTCCTTTCGAGCCGGGCGCCCGAGCAAGGCGAGGCGACCATTCGACTGCCGGTCCAGTATTCGGGGGAAACCCTCGAGATCGGCTTTAATCCGACGTTTCTCATCGATGCGATGAAGGTATGCGGCGACACTACGACGCTGGAGTTGCAGGCCCCCGCCAAGCCGGGGCTTCTGCGCAGCGATCCGGATTTCGTGTACGTCGTGATGCCGGTGAACTTGTCTTGACGTTGGGGTGTGCCTGATTCATGGGAGAGACGAGACGAGGCTCGACAACGCGACGAATGACAATCCTGAAGCAGGAGGGTCTGATTTACGCGCCTGCAAGGTTGAAACGGGCGTTCTGGAATACGTATAACCGCCGCAGGTTCAGGCCTGGCGCACGCTTGGGGCTTCTCGCCGCGAAGATCGTTTCGGAAGATGGGCTTCGGGCCGCCCGTCGCCTTGCGCTCGTGAGATCGGCGTGGCAGGCCGTGGTGCCTGGTGAGTTCGCGGCCCTGAGCGACGTGGAGAGTCTTCGCGGGGGCCGGTTGGTCGTGCGGGTCGACGGCAAGGCGACTCAGTTCGTGCTCAGCCGAAGGCTCGGTGGCACGCTGGTCGCCGCAATGAACGAGCGGCTCGGAAACCCCCGCATAGACCGGATAGACTACAGGGTTGGCTCGGCCACGAGGTAATCAAGGCAGACAGACGAACGATGACGACACCGCCGAATGACGTTGAACTAGACGCGTTGGACGCCGAACAAGCGTCCGACGCGACCGTCCCGGTCGAGTACGGTTCCGAGAGTATCCGTGTGCTCGAGGGCATGGAGGCGGTGCGTAAGCGGCCGTCGATGTACATCGGCGACACGGGACTGAACGGACTGCACCGTCTCGTCTGGGAGGTGATCGACAACTCGGTTGACGAGGCGATGGGTGGATTCTGTCAGACCATCCACGTGAAGATCAATTCGGACGGAAGTTGCATGGTCAAGGATGACGGCCGAGGCATTCCCGTCGAGGCGAAAAAGCTGCCGGAAAACCCGAAACTGGACGGCAAGAGCACGCTGGAAATCGTGATGACGGTTCTGCATGCCGGCGGGAAGTTCGACCGCGAATCATACGCCGTCAGCGGCGGTCTCCACGGGGTTGGCGTGAGTGTCGTCAATGCGTTGTCGGAATGGATGGTCGTCGAAGTCGAGCGTGACGACACTCTCTACACGATGCGCTTTGAGCGCGCCCAAGTCGTCAAGCCGTTGGAGATCATCGGCAAGACCGAGCACACGGGCACCCGTGTCGAGTTCATGCCGGATACGGAGATGTTCGACGACATTCGATTCAGGACGGAGATTCTTGCGACGCGGTTGCGGGAGTTGGCGTATCTCAACGAGGGGCTTCGGATCCTATTCGTCGACGAGCGCGAGGGCAAGGACGAGGAGTTCTGCTATAAGGAAGGTCTGAAGGCGTTTGTCGGCTACCTGGACGAGGGTAAGGAGGCGCTCCACAAAGTGCAGGTTCTCAGCGGCACGGACGTGGAGGAAGGTCTGGTCTGTAACATCGCCTTGCAGTTCAACGACAGCTATAGCGAAAACATCCTGGCGTTCGCGAACAACATCAAGAACCGCGACGGCGGAACGCACCTGTCGGGATTTCAAACCGCATTGACGCGCTCGCTGAATGCCTATGCCCGAAAGGCCAATCTGTTGAAGGGCAATCTCACGATCAAGGGTGAGGATTGGCGGGAAGGCTTGACCGCGGTGGTTTCGGTCAGGGTCCGGGAGCCCGAATTCCAGAGCCAGACAAAAGACCGCCTGACGAACGCCGAGGTCGAAACGTTTGTGCAGCAGGTCGTGAACCGTCAGATCGGGCATTGGCTGGAGGAGAATCCGGGCGACGCCAAGCGCGTCGTGACCAAGGGCATCAACTCCGCGGTCGCACGTGAGGCGGCCCGGAAGGCCCGCGAGGCCACGCGAAAGAGCGCGCTTTCGAGCGGCAGTCTGCCGGGAAAGCTCTCTGACTGTCGGAGCCGTGATCCCGATGAGTGCGAACTGTTCCTGGTCGAGGGAGATTCGGCGGGCGGCTCCGCGAAACAGGGTCGGGACTCGAGGACGCAGGCCATCCTTCCGCTGAAGGGAAAGATTCTCAATGTCGAGAAGGCCCGGATGGACCGCATTCTGTCACACGAGGAGATCAATATTATCATCGCCGCACTCGGGTGCGGTGTGCCGGGGTCCGAAGACTTCGACGTGACAAAATGTCGATACGGCAAGATCATCCTCATGACGGACGCGGATGTAGATGGAAGTCACATTCGCACGTTGTTGCTGACCTTTCTGTTTCGACACATGCGGCCGCTGATCGATGCGGGCAAGGTGTTCATCGCCCAGCCGCCGTTGTTCTTGTTGAAGCGCGGTAAGACGGCCGAATTCGTGCTCGACAACGCCTTGCTGGACAAGAAGCTCACGGAACGCGGTCTGACTTCCGTCCGCCTTGTTATTGATGAAATCGACGAAAGCGGAAAAAGCTCCGGCAATGAGCGCGAGGTGTCCGGCGAAGCGCTGAAGACTCTCGTCAAGGAGCTGGACAACATTGCCTATCGAGCCCGTGTGTTGCAGAGGCGCGGCATCGATTTCAGGCCGTTCGTGGAGCGCCACCGAGCTTCCGAAACCGGCGCCCTGCCTCGATTGCGGGCGGTGCTCGGGGAGGAGGAGCGCTACTTTTACGATGATGACGAGTTCAACCGTTACCGACGGGAGGCCCAGGAGCGCATCGGAGAGTTGGACGTCGTAGACGGCGGATTGAGCGGCGTGGTGGGCGGGTCCGGCGACGGCGAAACGGCCAAGCTCATTCGGCACGAGCTTCCGGAGTGCAAGCCACTTGAAAAGTCGTTGCGCTGGCTGGATGGTCAGGGCCTGTCGCTGGACGATTATTTTGCGAAGCGTGAAGAGCTTGTCACCGGTGAGTTGCCGCCGGCGAAATTCGTCTTGCGCGGCGAAGAAGACCTGACCGTGGATATTGATAATCTGGCGGGTTTGCCGGATTCCGTTCGTGACCTCGGACAAAAGGGATCGACTCTCAAGCGCTTCAAGGGTCTGGGCGAGATGAATCCGGACGAATTGTGGCGGACCACCCTCGATCCGGAACGGCGGCATCTCTTGCAGGTCGTGATTTCCCAGGAAGGAGACGAGGCGAACAGGATCTTCTCGATCCTCATGGGCAATGATGTCGAAACGCGACGCGGCTTTATCGAAACCAATGCGATTCACGTCAAGGATCTGGATGTCTAGGCGCAAAATAAACGGGCGCCGCGCGGGCTTGTGGGGGCCGCGGTGTATCTCGCGGTCGTGACCGCGGGCGTCAGACGCTCTTTTCAGCAATGTTCTGAATGAATTACATCCTGCATCGCTTCAGCCGATTGGCGGTCTGGTATGAGAATACGCCCCGACCCGGACTCGTCTTGGCCGGTGTAGTGCTGATTCTCTACGGTCCTTTTCTGGCCGGCGGCTTCGCGATCGACGACTTCAGGGTGATACGGTTGTGTCGGGAGTATCAGGCCGGCGAGCGGGAGCAACTCGATTTATACAACTTCCTGGACGGCGGCGAAGGCAATCATGCTCAGCGGGCGGAAGGATGGTACCCGTGGTGGTTGGGTGACGACGTGCAGTACCGGCATCTCCGCAAGTTTTCGGAGGCGATTATCTACGGCGAATTCCTTCTCTACGGCGATTCTCCACTCGGCTATCGAATCGACGGATTGATCCTCTACATAATCGGCGTGCGCCTCGTGTCGGCCATCTATCGTATCATCGGGGGTGGCGAACGTATCGCTCGCTGGGCGGCACTTTTCTTCACGGTGGCTGCTTCCAATGCGGTTCCGGTGGTCTTTCTTTCCGCCCGGGGTGACTTGGGCGTCGTCGTTGTGGCTGCCGGGGCGGTTCTCTTCCTGGCTCGCTTTTTGCGCGACGGCGGCAGCGCGCTGCTGTTGGCATCGGCCGCTCTTTTTGCAGTTTCATTGGCCATAAAAGAAGCGACACTGCCGATCGCCGCGCTGCCGTTGTGCCTCTGGTGCGCCTTTCGAGATCGACACGGCGTCGGTCGGCGTTCGGTTATCGCCACAGGCTTGATGTCTCTCGTCGGAATTATCTGGCTGAGCTTCTATATCAAGGGAGGCTATGGCGCGAACGGCGCGTTGATGCTGAATCCGGTTCAGGATCCGCTTGGCTACTTGTCGACCATGCCGGGACGCTCTCTCTTGCTGCTGTCTTCCTGGCTCTATCCCTACAACCCGTTCATTTTCTACTTTTATCCCGCCTGGCGGTTGGGTCTTTATGTTCTCGGCGGGTTGGGTGGCATCACGCTGCTGCTTCTCGGGCGCATGTTTTGGCGCCACCATCGGGGCGACTATCGTTTCTGGTCGATGGCCCTTTGGGTCATTCCGTTCATGCCGCTGCTTGTGTGTACCGTGCCTGACAACCGCGTGATGATGTTGCCCACAATCGGGCTTTCCTATCTGGGCGCTATCTGGATGACGCAATCCAGACCCGCCGCTTCCGGGTCTCGCTGGCTACCGGTTCTGTTCTTTCTGATCTCGCCGGTCTTGGCCACGATCGGCGAGGCCGTGGCCGTTCGTTCGATCGAACGGGATTCGTCGCAACTCGCGCGTGCCTGCGTGAACGGATTCGGGCGCGAGGTGTCCTCCGGAGACTGCGTTTTTTATCTGAATGCGACGAATAACTTCATTGTGCTGTTCGCCCAGGATACCTGTCGCGGAGTGACCGGGGAACGGGACTTGCGCGTGGCTTTTCTGTCGGACGTTCAGTCGCCGAAGGTGAGGGTTGTGGATGAGTACACGCTTCGACTCGAGGCGACGGATGATCCGATCCTGAGCACATTCGTCGGGGGGATGGGTCGCAGCCGCAACTCATCGAAGGCACTAGGCGATGTCTTCGATGCTGGCGAGTTTGAAGGGAAGATCGTCGGAGTTGAAGACGAAGACGTCACGGCCGTAGAGTTTCGATTTCGACGGCCGTTGAGTTCGCCAGGATACAGATTCTACAGATGCAACTATGACGGTTGGATCTCGTTGCTGAGGAAGACGGAGATTGTTCCCTTTGATCCCGGCGTCGCATCCGGTCGGGGCGCGAAGGTCGACCGAAACGGTCCGACGGCGAATGTCCGCCGGTGAATGGAGATATTCGGTTATTGAAATGTCGAAACATGCATCGGGTCGCGTGGGTCCGGCCGACTCGGCGCAAGAAGTGTCGCAAACTCATCCGGCGAGGGGGCGTTTTTGATGGCCCGGGCGGGAACGCCTACAACTGTCGTCATCGGCGCGACGTCTCGAATCACGACGGCGCCGGCCCCGATGATTGATTCAAACCCGACGCGGATGTTCTGCGTTACCGTGGCGCCGATTCCCACATGTGCCCCCGCCTCCACCGTCACATGGCCGGCAAGCCTGACGCCTGGGCAAATGTGCGCGGCGGTGCCGATCATGGATTCGTGATCGACAATGCAGCCGGTGTTGAGAATCGTGTAGTCGCCGATCTGGCAGTGAGCGCAGACCAACGAGCCGGCCGCGATGACCACGCCCTTTCCGAGAGAAACCGTCGTCGCCAACTGCGCCGAGGGATGAATCGCGGAAATCAGTTTGAATTCATTCTGCTCGATAGTGTCGCCGACCGCCCGCCGGGTCCCGTTATCACCGATTGCGATCGTGGCCCCGGTAATCCCTCGTTTGCGAAGTTCGGGCAGTTCTTCGATGCTGCCGAGAACCGGCAGTCCGTCGATTCGTCTGCCGTGCAGTTCGGCGTTGTTATCGAGAAAGCCGACGGGTTTGTTTTCATTTGCCTGCCGAAGGATGTCGAGCACGACTCTGCCGTGCCCCCCGGCTCCGACGATAATCATGTTCATGGAGTTCTCACTTCCTGGAATCTCGCATCTCGCGTCTTCGCGGCGGGCCGATCATTCGCCGCAAAACCGTGCGAGCGTGAAGGCCGATCTTGCAGTCGGGCGGCAATCCGAGGAAACTATCGGCTCGAATGTTGCGGGGGCTGAACAGGCGGACCCGCAGTTCGTATCAACAAATACCCACGGATGGTTCGGCAGCGACGCGAGCGGGCAGGGAGCGCAGTCACAGCTTCTCAGGATTGGTATGCTCGGCAATCAGGGTTGGCGCCCGACGATTGCTTGAATCGCGCGTGCTTATCGGTCGTAAGTGAGGGGAATACCTGCACTTGCGGCTATGCGGCAGTGTTTCTCGGGTATTGTTATCGGCCCTAGAAAGGGTGTTTCCGCTCCTAGCGTCCGCCGATAACAGCGATCGAGTAGTAACGACCAGTCCGAACGGATTTCGAACTCAGCCTTGGGCGGAGAGGTCTGCGGTCGGTCGAATCAAGCAGTGAGGACGCTTTCCAGATGAACGGGTACGGAAGCCGAAGACGCACACGAACGCTGTCCTTTGGTCTGTTGTGGATCATCGCGCCATCGGCCGCCTGTATCGGCGGCGGTACGAGCATGGAGTGGTTCAAGAACGGGTTTCTTGATCCGACGCAGGTCGGCCAGTTTGCCGAGCCGCGACGGAACGAGATTCTTTCCACGCTGGGAATCCTGGAAGAGCCCGGGGGGATTCAGTTTGCAGAAGAGCCGACCGAGGCCGATTTGATTGCAGAGTATACCGACCCCGTTATCCAGCCCGGCGACGTCGTTTCGGTTTCGATTTTCGAATTGGTCAATATCGGGATTTCGACGGACCTTCAAATCCAAATCAGAAACAGCGGGTTTGAAACGATGCCGGTGCTCGGAAGGATCCGGATTGCCGGATTCACTGCGCGCGATTTGGAGTTGGAGCTGAAACAGGTCCTGCGTGACGCCCAGATTCTAGACGATGCAGAGGTACGCGTATCGTTGTTGCGAAGTCAGGAGGCACAGTTCTCGGCAATCGGATTCGTTTCCAACCCGGGGCCGTACGCGATTCCGCGGCCCGACTTCCGCTTGCTGGACGCGGTGGCAATATTCGGAGGGATCCCCTCCGATGTAGAAAAGATCTATATCTCCCGCCGGCCCGGCATGTCGGGCGACTTGGATGAGGCCGATAATGTTGGCGGGCTTCGCATGGAGGATTTCGATGTTTCGCCAGACGCCTCGCGGTCCACGGACATTTTCACCATGTCGGACGCGTCCTTGGGTCC
>JAPULF010000040.1 GCA_027295245.1 Planctomycetota bacterium | reverse complement strand
TTCGTAGAGATCTACCAGTTGCTTCACGCACGGTGTATCGGAAACGACCATGTCGTCGCCGAACATGAAGACGAAGGCGTCGTCCTGCCCGATGAACTCCTTGGCGGCGAGGAGCGGCGAGCCGTTTCCGTACGGAAGGTGATCGCCCTGCGGGACGAACGTGAACTTGGCCATATTGGAAATGGCGCGGATCATTTGCAGCCGGTCGGTGTTTTTTGATTCGGCCAGTTGGGCCTCCAACTCGGGCGAACGGGCGAAGTGCTCGGCGACGGCCGTGTTGCCGGGCCGCGTCACCAGGCAGATGTCGGTGATTCCGGCGCCGACGGCCTCCTCTACAAGGTATTGCACGACGGGTTTGTCCACGATCGGCATCAGCTCTTTGGGCACGACCTTGGTGGCGGGCAGGAACCTGGTGCCGAATCCGGCGATCGCGATGACGGCTTTTCGTATAGCCACATGGCCCTCCTTTGAAACAACGCCGCGTGGTGGTTTCCAATGATGCAGGTGCATTCTAGTTGCGAGCGAACTGCCGGACAAATGCCGTTGGACGGCCGTTGTCGGATTTTGGTGCATTGGTTCGTCGTCGGTCTTTTCTCACGGATGGGTCAAGAAACGTCGTGATGCAGGGGTCTGGGGTGACAAACTCCGAGAGAATCAGCGTTTTCTCTTGCCCGAACCACAGGTGCGCGACTTGCTTTGGCGTGTGACTTGGGCCGGGCCTTCGTGTTCAGGTCGTTGGTAGTCGTGCATGCCGTTCCGGATGGTATTTCCACGTGTGTTGGGGGACGAGTCTTCGAGTAGGAACGGCGGTGATTGTTGGAGTGGCGCGCACACTCGCACTTGAAACTTCCTTGGAACGGTTCGCAGAAAAGACTCCCGACCCCTTTAAGATTCCACGGGCTTTTGGCGCGGCTTCAGACTGCGGCCGATTTTGGGATTTTGGTCAACGTGCCGGTTGCAGTTGTTATGCAGCTTCCGCCTATGCGGACCGACTTGGCGCCTTCCGTTGATTCGGTCACGACTACGCGGACGACGCCGGCGCGGCCGCCGGCCTTGGCCTGGGCGCATAAGAAGTCGGCTCGTCCGTTCACGGGTTGGACGATGCCGTTGTTGAACAAGTGAAGACCCAGTGGGCCGTGGGCGCTTCCCGTGACGGGGTCTTCGTCGACGCCGAAGGCCGGGGCGAAGAATCGCGATTGGACGACCGTCGCGGCGGAGAGGGCCTGGGTGGTGGTTACGAACACGCCGCGTATGCGGTTTCTTGCGCAGTAGTGGGACAGCTCGTTCATTCTTGGGCGGAGTTCCATCAGTGTCGACAACTCAGAAACGGCCAGGATCAGATCGTCGTCGTGCGTGCGAATGGGTGGGAGGCGATCGTCCAGCATGGCCGGGTCGAGGCCGAGGTGTTTGGCTACGGTCGGGACGTTAACCGGGTCGGGCTTGGGTTCGCAGTGCGGCATGTCGAGCCAGATTGTGTAGGGCTTTTCGGGGTCGGTCTGGTTTTCGGTGCGGACCGTGAGGATGCCGGATTTTGATTCGAGCGGGAGGATCGTGGCGGGCTCGGCAGCCTCCCTTGCGAAACGGCCGGATTCCAGGAGGGCGTGGACCGCGGCCAAGGTGGCGTGGCCGCAGAAATCGACCTCGCATCCGGGCGTGAACCAGCGGATGCGAACGGCGGCGTCGCGCGTGGTCGGCTTGAGAATGAAGGCGGTTTCCGGGGCGTTGAACTCCGTCGCGATCGCCTGCATCTGATTCTCGGCGAGACCGTCGGCCTCGAGGATAACGCCGGCGACGTTTCCGCTGTACGGGGACAGGGCAAAGGCGTCAACGAGTCTGAATTCGAGAGGGTCGGTCATGGTCGCTCGTTCCGTCGGGATATTCCCTTGTTTCTTATTCGCGTTTTCGTTCGATGTTGATTCCCATGGGGGCGGCGGGCGATCCGTCGGGGGCGTTCAACTGTTCGGCGGTCGGTCTGGGATACGCGGCCAGGTCGCTTTCGGTCGGGACGGTGACCTCGAGCCAGACGCAGTCCTCGTCCGTTTGGAGTATTGGGTTCTTGATGGCGGCGGGCAGTATGACTACGTCGCCCTTTCGGAAGGTCTCTGCGCCGCCGGCGTGGCGGATTTGTCCGCGGCCCTCCAGCACGATCCAGCATACGAGTTCGGCGTAGGGGATTTCCTGTTCGATCTCGGCGATAAACCGGACCTTCTCGATGATGAAGCTGGGGCATCGCAGGCAGCGCGTGACGGTGGTGAAGATTCCGGCGACGTGGGATTTCTTTTCGAACGGCGCGGGGTCGTTGTCGGGGATGATGCAGGCGAGGCCCTCGTCTACGTGAAGACCTGCATCGCTATCGGGGCGGACGCGGTCCCAGTCGTAAAGGCGGTAGGTGATGTCGGAGGGTGTTTGGACCTCGGCGACGACCACGCCGGCCCCGAGGGCGTGCAGCGTGCCGCTTGGCAGGTAGTAGGTGCGGCCGGGTTTGACCGGAATCCGTTGCAGGTATGCGACGATCGCCGCCGGGTCTTTCTTGATCGCGTCGGCGAGCTGGGCGACCGTTACGCCGGGCTTGAGTCCGCGGTAGATTACGGCGCCTTCGGCGGCGTCGATGACGTGCCAACATTCGTGCTTGACGCGGACGTGGCCGCCGAGTCGTTTTGCGGTTTCGGGGTCGGGGTGGACCTGGATGCTGAGGTCCTGCGCGGCGTCCAGGAACTTGATCAGCAAGGGGAAACGCCCGTCGATCGGTTGGGCCCGGCCGAGCAGGTCGGGGCCCCACTCGTCGACCAAATCGTGCAGCGTCCTGCCTTGGGCGGGACCGCGGGCGACGACGGACTGGCCGGATTCCAGGTCGGCGCATTCCCAGGTTTCGCCGATGGTTTGGTCGGTCGGGAGGCGCTTGTTCAACAATCGCTCGAGGTTTCGGCCGCCCCAGATCTTGGGTTTACAGATCGGGTTGAAGATCAGCGGGCAAACATTCGGCATTGGGGCATTCTAGTCCGCTTTCGAGCGGCTTTGTACCATCGTCAATGGATTGCACATCGCTCAACGAAACGGGAGGCGCCTATGCGGCGGGCAGGAGGCGGCGCGGCACGAAGAGGCGAATCTGCCCGCTGCGAGGACGCATGACGACGTGCTGTGCGGTGATGTTCTGGATGATGTCGGGCTCGCTCAGGATGTAGAGCAGTCTGGTATCCTCGACTGATCGTCCGGCGTCGTGGTCGGCGAAGTAACGACAGAGAGCGTCATGTCGATCACACGTGGTCTGGTAGATTTCGCCGGCATCGCTGGCCGCGGGTTTGTAGAGCTTTCGATAATCGTTTGTGGTAACGAGCGGCCCGTCGCCCTCGGGGCGGCGAAGGGCGCATCGCTTGGGTGACCGCTCGATGACGACGCGCTGGTGATTCTCGCTGCCGACGAGTGTCAGGAGGGCGGGCGCCGCGAGGTGCTGCTCGCTGAGCATTTCGAGGGCTTGGTCGAAGCCGTCGGCGTCCTCGAGGACGCGGCGAATGTGGAGCAGGACGGGGTAGCCGGTCTTGTCGATGCCTTCCT
>JAPULF010000004.1 GCA_027295245.1 Planctomycetota bacterium | reverse complement strand
CGGTTGGGGATTTCTTCCGGAACGGGATCGTGACGAGATCATCCAGGGATTCGAAGAGACCTTCATGTCGAAATACCGCGAGCACATCGAACGCTACTATCGATTGCTGGCCCGCGAAGAGGGCGAATAGTGACGCACGTTCTTGTCAAGTCGAGAGTGTTCGCCCGTGCCGTCCGCGCCTTGCGCGACGCGGCCGCGGCATCGGTCCTGGTCTTGATCGTCGCGACGCTGCGCGGCGCGAACGCCGATGACGCGGCCTCGCGGCCGGCGAATCGACCCGGTGTTCAGGAGAACGCTCGTCCGGCCAGGACCGCGGGCGACTCCCCGACCGCGGAATTGCAGGCGTCGGTGTCGCGCGGGCTTGCCTGGCTCGGGCGGCAGCAGAATCTGGACGGCTCCTTCGGCGGCGGATCGCAGTACGGTCGGCACGTCGGCATCACCGCGCTGGCGGGGCTCGCGTTCGTTTGCGACGGCAATGTGCCCGGTCGCGGACGTTACGCGGACGTGGTCCAAAAGGGACTTCAATTCGCCCTCGAGTCGACCGCCGAACAATCCGGTCTGATCGCGGCGGAGACTTCGTACGGCCCGATGTACGGGCACGGTTTTGCCACCTTGTTTCTTGCGGAGATGTACGGAATGTCGCCGCGTTCGGACATTCGCGAGAAACTGCGCAAGGCGGTTGCCCTGATCATCAGCACGCAAAACGAGCAGGGCGGTTGGCGGTATCATCCCATACGAAACGACGCCGATTTGTCGGTCACGGTCTGTCAGGTCATGGCCCTGCGGGGAGCGAGAAACGTCGGAATACACGTGCCCAAGAGCACCATCGACCGGGCCGTCAAGTACGTCCACGACAGCCAGAACGTCGACGGCGGGTTCCGGTACATGTTGGACTCGTCCGGGTCGATGTTCGCCCGGTCGGCGGCGGGGGTCGCGACGCTCTTTTATGCCGGTGTGTATGAAGACCAGTCCATCACGCGCGGGCTGGACTACCTCGAGAAATTTACGCCCGGAAAGACGCAGGAGCAGACGCACTACTTCTACGGTCACTACTACGCGGCCCAGGCGATGTTCCTTGCCGGCGGTCCGCATTGGGAGCGGTGGTGGCCGGCGATACGGGATGAATTGCTCGAGAAGCAATCGCCGGAGGGGTTTTGGCGCGGCCAGGCCGGTACCGAATACGGCACCGCCATGGCCCTGATTATTCTACAAATCCCCACCCGAACCTTGCCTATATTTCAACAATGATGCGCTTGATTTTCATTTTGATGGTTTGCCTGCCTGCGTCTTCGCCGGCGTCGACCCGAGACCCCGGTGCGGTGCGAGTGCGGGCACTGACACTGGACGGCCGAAAGCTGGCCGGCGTCGTGCGAGAATGGCGTCTATCCGGCGACCTGACCATCGAAACATCGGCGGGGAAAACTGTGCGCGTGCCGACCTCGGAAGTCGATCGGATCGACTTTGCGGCGGGTGTAAACACCAGTCCCACCGGGACCTGGGTGATCGAATCCGCCGGCGGAACCCGATTGGCCGGGGAGATCGTCGGCGGGGATGATCGCTCGATTACGATCAATCACGCCCTCCTGAAAGAGGTGGAGATGCCGATCGAAAGGCTCGTGCGCATCTCGCGCCGAACCCGCGACGCCCGTGTACGTCGATCGCGCGACGGTTCCGAAGATACGGCGATTCTGGCCAACGGCGACTCCGTCAGCGGCGTGATGGCCCGCGTGACGGGGCAGTCGGTGGTCTTCAGCGATGGAGCCGGTGAGCGCGAGATACGTTTGGACGTGCTCGAGGAAGTGATCATTGCGGACACGAACCGCACAGACAAGGCCGGCCTTCGGGCATTGATTGAGTTGAGGGACGGGGCCGAACTGATGGCCGAAGAACTTTTCTGGAAGGGCGGTTCTTTGGAGGCGACCCTTCCAGGTGGACAGCGGCTCAAGATCGATCCGGGCGATTTGAGCTACGTCGAAGTGGCCGGCGGTCGGCGAGATTGGCTCGGAGCGATGCGGCCGGTTTCGTACGAATTCACCCCATACTTCGGCCGATCCTGGCCCTATCGCGTGGACGCCAACGTAACCGGCGGACCGCTGGTGCTGCGTGGACGGACCTATCGGCGGGGGATCGGTTTGCACAGCGCCTGCCGGATCTCGTGGGACCTGGCCGGGCGATACACGCGATTCTCCGCGTCGGCGGGCATCGATGATTCCGGCGGGCGGTACGCCGACGCCGATCTGATCGTCCGCGTGGACGGACGCGAAGTCCAGCGATTCAAGGGATTGCGGGTGGGGGCCGGGCCGCGGGCGATCAACCTCTCCATAGAGAATGCCAAGACGCTGACGATCGAAGTCGAATTCGGCCTGCGGGGGGACGTGCAGGACCGCGTCAATCTGGTGGACGCAGCGTTGTTTCGCAAACAATAGAACCACGCATCGTTCTGTTATTGTTCCCGTTGCAGGTCGAGCACCAGTTTTTCCGCAAGGCCGTGCCATGCCTCCGTGTCGGACGCGTCGAGCACGGATTGGGCAACGGTCAGTGCCGCTTCACGGTTGCCTTGAAATGCCAATACCCGTGCCAGCGTATAACGCCCGGCGGCGGAATTTCTGGTTTCGGGCGGCAATTTTTCGAGCGACGCGCCGATCAGCCGGGCTTGCTCGGCCTGCGTCTTTGCGTTCAATGCACGGACGGGCATCGATGCAAGCCGACTTGCGGTTTCCGTGAAGTCCTTCCTGCGAATCGAATCGTAGACGAATGCCCACGCCGCAAATTGACCATCGGCTGAATCCGCGTTCAGCCGATCGTTGGCCGCGAGGGCCGACTCGGGACGACCGGCCAGAACGCAGGCCCACACCAGCCATGCGGTCGCATCGTGGTTCGGCGCCCGGGCCGCACAAACGGATCGCCAGAGGTCGGGCAGTTCTTCGAGCCTGCGGCCGGCCTGGAGTATTTCGTGAAGGCCGATTGCTGCGTGCAGGTGGTCGGGATTCGATTGCAGCACGGTTCCGTAGTCTTTCTCCGCGTCCGCCCGGCGGCCGGTGTCCGCCAGCAGCCCGGCACGATTCAGGCGGGCGGCCGTGGCACCGGGTTGCTGTGTGAGCAAGCGATCGTAGACCGAAAGGGCCTCGTCGGTTCGCCCCTGGTTGGTGAGGATCAGGCCGAGATAGAGCGCGGCGGGGCCGTCGTTCGAATCGAAATCGAGAATCCGGTCAACGAATTCGCGGGCCCGGCCCAGCTTACCCCGCTGAAACATCAGCTTGGCCAAACTCAAAAGGCTGTTGCGGTGATGGGCGTTCAGCTCGACGGCCCGTTCGAAGTAGTCGATTGCCCGGTCCGTGTCGCCGGCCTCGAGAAAGCTGCGGGCGAGTGCGGTCACGGCGGGCAGGTAGCCGTTGTCGTTTTCGAGGACCTGGAGGTACTGAGACCGGGCCTCTTCCTCGCGGCCGACGTCTTCGAGTGTCAGCCCGTAGTGGTAACGGGTGCGGGAGTGTTGCGGCCGTTGCCGGACCGCCCGACGCAGCGCCGCCTCGGCCGCCGGCCAATCTTCTTTCAACCGGAAAGCCTCCCCTGTCAATGTTGCGGTTCGCGGGTTGTTGGTCCAGCGGCGGCGGACTTCGTCGAGGACCGTCAACGCCTTGTCGGGCATCTTTTCGAAGAGGTAGGCATGGGCGAGTTCGATGTGGACGTCGGGATCGTCGGGATAGACCTCCATAGTCCGCTTGCCCTGGGAGACGATGCCGGACCAGACCGCGGTTTGCTTCCGACCGATTGATCCCCAGACGGCCAGTATCATCAGGCAGGGGATCGTGACGGCCGCGTACGCTTTGTACTTTGTTACGCGTCTTTGAAGGATGTCCAGGAGTCGGATGGCGCCGCCGGACAGCGCCAGGTGCAGACCCATGATCGGAAGATACATATATCGGTCGGCGGTCAGGAATCTTCGGGCCGCGGTGGCGGCCAGGAATGGGCCGATCAGGATCAGGAACAGCACGAGTCCGACATAGACCACGCGGTCCCGTCGCCGCGCGACCACCGCCAGCCCCAACAAGACGGCCCACTGCGCCAGGGCGATCGCCACCTCCCACGAAAAAAACGACACGTACTCCGGCGGGGGCGACCACGCGGACAGTCTCGTCGGGCTGACGTAATTCTCGAAGTAGTACCGGCTCGCGAGAAGCATCCGCACCGGGGCGCTGGTCGTGGACTCCGCGGCGGTTTTCTCGATGAAGCCCGCCTGGTGTGTCGCCGAGAGGGCGGCCCACGAGCCGATCGCACTCATCGCCAGCAGGACCGCATACGTGATCCAACACCGGCGATGGAGTCGCCCGTTGCGGGTGTAGTCGCACCAGGCGGCGGCCGCCGGGACACTCGGCAGGACCTTGGACAGCAGTGCCAGCAGCCAGGAGAGCCCGGCGATCCAACGCCAGGGTCCGCGGCCGTCCGGCCGGCGGTACAGGCACGCGAGCATGACGATCAGCGAGAAGGCGGCGGCCATGAGGATCATGCGCCCGGTGATCCACGCGACCGGTTCGATGGCGAACGGGTGGCATGCGAACGCGACACCGGTGATCAAGGCGACACCGCGCCGCCGGGACAGCCGCCACGCGATCATGCAGACGAGCGAGGCGTTCAGAGTGTGCAACAGGATGTTGGTCAAGTGGAAGACGAATGGGTTGACCGGGAATCGCCCGTCGGGGTCGGGGCCGGCGAGGGCGGTGTTGGCCTGGAACGACAGCATCGGCAGCGGTTGATACAGGTCGCCGTGTACCATGGTCAGGAGTTTGCCGGCGTGCTTGAGCGAGGGGTGGTTGATGAATACGTGATTGAGGACGAACGTGTGGTCGTCGCCGCGAAGGAAGTCGCCGTTGCGCGTGGGCCAGCCGACCGCGAAGGCTGCGGCGGCGACGAGTGCGACGATCAACGCGATGACGCCGCGGGACGAACCCGATGGGGTCGTTGGTGTCGGGCTTGGGTTTGCGTCTTCGTTCACGTGCGGGTCCGTGGGTGTTGACATCAGGGTACTGTCGCGCCTTCGGTCGGCAGCCTATCATTC
>JAPULF010000399.1 GCA_027295245.1 Planctomycetota bacterium | reverse complement strand
TTCCTATTCCTGCTCTGCGCCCGATGGATGATTTGGTGGAACCTCGGGCACCGAAGAGGCGACTTTTTGATCGGCGACGCGCTGGTCGGCTGGACGGCCGCGGGAACCGCCCTGAACCTTGCGATCGATGCAAGCATCATCGCTGCGGTGGCATGCGCATGGTGGTGGTTTGCCGGGATTGCGGGCGTCGCTGCGATGTTTCTCTTGCTGCTGAATTCGTCGGGCCATCGGATCGCGCTGCGGCTTCAATACTCCAATGTGCCATATTGCCACATGTGCCAATACAATCTCACCGGAAACGTTTCCGGCATCTGCCCGGAATGCGGTACGCCCATTCTCGGGCCTGACGAAGCGACGGCGGTCGCGATTGCGCCGGCCCGTCCTTCCGACGTAGCGGCGATGCGAAGACCGACCAATCTCGATTTCCAGGTATCGCGCAGAGGAACGACTCCGCCGACATGACCCACGGGGAGCGTCCCAACACCGTGTGCTACTCCGGCTCGACCGTCACAGCCAACAGGCCCGGCACATCGAAGTCCACCCGAACGCTGATTGACAGGTCGACGTTCTCAACCTCGACAATCTCGTTTTGAAAGAGGATGGGCTGATTGTCCGGATCCGTCCCGGCCTGTCCCGGTGGCACCTTGTAGTGAAAGACCTTGTACTGAACATAGTGCGGGTTCTCGCCCACAAAATCGAACCCGATGAAGATGCCGTTCGCCCTTGCGACGTCGTCAACGGACGAAACGTAGAACACCGGATTGAACCCATTCGGATCGAGTGGCGCCGAGCCGGCAGCGGGAACACTATTCGCGGGATCCGCCTCGCGGTGCGGCGGCGGTGGGGTCAGCCTCAACGGGTACGGCGTGATCGGACGAGAGGTTTGATTGTGAAACGTGATGCCGGATGTGAAGTCGCAACCCGTCGTCATGATGAAGGCCGGTACCGCGCCGACCAAAAACAGTCGCCATTTCGCCTTGATCTTCATTGTCCACGACCTCCCATAGAATTGAGTAGGCCCCATGCTACCCGCAAGTCGGTCCCACTGATATCAGAAATGACGCGGAATCTCCGATGTCCGTACTACTTGTCGAATACGTGGTGCCGGACCCAATGCCGGACCACGATTCGCTTGCGCGGGTGCTTAAATCGCGGATCCAACCGGTCCTTCAACGCCGCATCCGCGTCTTCGAGATACGACTTAACAGCCACCGACTCGAAAGCTGCCTCCAAGTGTTGTCGAAACTCCGACCAAGCCGGATCGCCGGCGTACTCGGCAGTTTCGATCGTGACCCAGCGTTCCACGACCGCCGACCCGTCACGCACGGCTGGCAGGATGTCCTGCGGTTTGCACGCCTGGACGTTCGTGATCGGAAGGGGTCCGGGGCCGGATTGCTCCGCGCGCCGCCAGCGTTCTGCGGGGATTCTCCGCCAGCCTTGGCGGCCATCCACACCTTGTTCAATTGCGCCGAGGCAGCCGAGGTAATACCACGCCGAGGGATGCGTGACGACGAGAACCAAATCCGGATCGCTCGCCAGTGTTCGGTGCACTTCGCGTGTCGCCTCCTCGAACGGGTCCAGCCACCGAAGGCTCGACCAGTGGTTTTGTGTGACGAGGTTGACGGCGCATCCGGCCCATCCGACAATCAACGCAGCCGTCGCCACCCGGGTGATCGACTTGTTGCCGCGGCCCGCGTTTTTCCGAAGGCCGAACACGAGTAGCGCTGCGGCCAGGATGCACACGGGTGCGGTGAAGGTCATGATGTACTTGTCCTTCATGCTCAGCGATGCAATCCCTGCAACCAAACAGCCAACAACGATCACGGCGATCGGCCACACGGTTCGCCAATGCCGAACGAGCAGCGCGCCCGCCGCGATTGCGAAGACCGACATCGGCGCCCACGCCCACAAAGCCCGTACCGACGCCAGGTTTCCGGTCAAGAGCGCGAGGCCCGTGCGTCCCGCCGTGGCGACGTACGCAAACCACGACCCGCCCACCTCGGGGAAACGGGTCAATTCGAAGACAAACGGCGGCCCCCACGGGGAATACAACGCTATCACGGCCGCCGCAGCGATCACCCAACCTCGCCACATACGCTTCGTGCGAACGGCGTCGGCGATGGCGACAAGCCAGACCAGCCCGACCACCACCGGACCGAAGTAATTCGTATAGCAGACGGCCGTCGCAATTGCGGTCCATGCGATCATGCCGGAACGGCGGCCGCCCCGGCCCCGGTACAATCGACCCGTGACGAACAGCAATGCGGCCACCAGGCAGAACATCATCGCGTACCACCGGCCGGCGAAGCCGAAGAACAGGTGGGCCGGGTGCAGGGCCGCGATGAGCATGGCGGATCGGCCGGTGGGCGCGTCGAACCACGACTCGGCGGCCGCCCGAACGGTTACGACGCCGGCCAGGAAGAACAAGATCGACATGCTGCGCAGACCGAGCGGTCCTACGCCGAACAGGCGAACCCAGCGGTTTTGCAGCAGGTAGTAGAGCGGCGGGTCGGGCTCGACGCCTTTCCAAAGTGCCGACACCATCTCGCCGACGGGCAGGACATATCGCCGACAACTGTTGGCCTCGTCGTCAAAAACCGTATACCGGCCTGCCGCCCAAAACATGAACACGCCGACTATGACAAGCGTCGACAACGTCCAGCGATCGAAGAGGCCGCGCAAGGTAACGATCTTTCCCGATATGCCCCCGGTTGCCCGTGTTTGACGCCCGACGGCCGCGTCAATACCCGGCCGCCGCTTCGACGGCGCCCGCGGACATGGTAACACCGTCCGGTCCGGCGGTCGCCGTGCGGTCGATGAAGCGGACGTCGGCCCCCACGCGAAGCATGCCGGCCAGCCGCACGGCGTCCCAGTTCGTGAGGCGGAAACAGCCGTGCGATCCGGTCTTGCCGATCAGCGTCGGTTCGGGCGTGCCGTGTATTCCGTAGCCCGGCTTGGTGAGGCCGATCCAGCAGAGGCCGACGGGGCCGCGCGGTCCGGGCGGGATGTCAAGGCGGCGGTCCACGTTTTTGACCTCCGGCCAGCCCGCGGGGTCGAACAAATAGACCGGGTTCATCACGATGTTTTTGATTTTGCAGGGCCCGGTCGGCCGCTTGCTCCGTTTTCGTGCGATCGAGCAGTGAAAGAGTCCGAGTGTTCGCCCGGTCGAATCCAGCGCACGGATGATCTTGGTCGCCAGGTCGATCTCGACGGCGGTGGCCTTCATGCGGACGGGCGGCCTTTGCACGTTCGGAATGACCAGCGAGTCGCCCGCGCCCAGCCCCTCGAGGTCCACGCCGGGGTTCAACCGCTTCAGCAGATCGATTCGACAATGTCCCCGCTCGGCGACGAGGTCGCCGATTGACCGGTATCCGAGGAATCGTGCCCGTGAGCGCTCGCTCCAGTCCTTCGGAGGCGGCGCAATCAAACCAACATCTTCCGCCGAAAGCGTGATCCGCTGAGTTGCGCTCACCGTCTGGATCCCGAGCGCCTCTCGGGTCGCCGCATTCGGCTTGCCCGTCACCGGCAGCCCGGCAAACGCCTGAAACGCCCGAATTGCCTCGGTCGCCTTGGCCCCCATGATTCCGTCGATGA
>JAPULF010000398.1 GCA_027295245.1 Planctomycetota bacterium | reverse complement strand
CGGCATTGCCGTGCCGAAAGGTGGAGTCGGTTTCTACGGGGACGGAAACGATTGCGCCGCCTTTGCGATAGAAGAGCTCCGACCCGTCGGGCGCCCAAATGGGGTCAATCCCGCCGTCCGTGGATATTTGCCACCGTCCTGTCATGTCGGGAAAGCTCTGCACGAACACCTCATCCATGCCCGACAACAGATAGGAGGAATAGGCGATCCACTTTCCGTTGGGCGAAATCCGGCCGCGCCGGGAAGCTGTTTCGAGAAGAACTGCGCCGTCCCCGTCTGAAGCCACGGGGAAAAGTACGAGGTGGGCGTCTCCAGTGGGAGCTGTTGGATCTATTTCCTGGCCAACAACCAAATGTCTGCCATCGGAAGTCCAATCGTAGGGTGCCCCGTTGTCGTAAGGTTTATTAAACGACAGCAGCTCCGGCTCGCCTGTGCCGTCCGAGCGCTTGATGTAGAGTTCATAAATGCCATTCGCCACGCGGGTATACGCAATGAAATCGCCCTCTGGGCTCCAAACCGGGCGCGTTGTCAGGCCAGGGTGAAACGTAAACCGGGTGCGCGTGTGACGTTCGAGGTCGTAGATCCAGATATTGGACGATTGTAGATCTTCGTTTACTATAATGATCGCAAGCCGTCGGCCGTCCGGCGACAATCGCGGATCCTGGTGGGGGGCGGACGGTGCGTCGATGCGCGATTCGTTACCCTCGCGATCGACCCAGACGAGGTGATTGATATTGACTGCGGCGCTCGATCTGTCCGTGCCTGCAACGTAGGCGAGATCGCCCCCGCCGGAAACACCAAGCCAGGCCGGAACATTCGGGCCGGAGATAATCGCGAACTCTGGGCCGCCGACCGGTACGCCGGGAGAGAGAAACTCCAGCGTGTGGGGATCGAAGGGGGCCGCCATGAGAGCGCGCTCCGCGAGGTAGAGCAAATGCCCCGTAGGCGTAAGAATCGCTCCGAACGCCCCATCGAGCAGAGGCTTGATTTCACCGGTTTGCAGAGACAATGCGCAGAGCTCCGAACCGCCCGGAGCGAAGGAGCGTACTCGCGTAAGGAGTACCGTCTCGCCACCGGCTATGGGAAAAGGCAACATGTGGATTAGCTCGCCGGTAGAAATCGTCGTCATTTGCTCCGGCACGCCGCCGTTCTCCGAAATGCGATACAGTCCGCCCCCAGGGCCGCCGTCGTGCCAAATAAACCCATCCTCACCCCATGCAAGACCAATGGAGTTACCCTCACAGAGCGGTATCGGGGCTCCCCCGTTCAGCTTTACTTTCTTAATTCGTTGTTCGGTCGTGTCGACGAACACAATCCACTCGCCGTCGGGCGAAAAGGTATTTGCACCAACCCCCTCGGTACCCGCCAATGCACGTTCCCGCAGCGTATCCAAATCGCGCACCACCAAGTACGTGGATCTTCCGCGGCCTGCTGCAAAAACTAGTCGGGTTCCATCCGGCGAGAAGGAAAGAAGTCCAGGAGTCGAAGTATAAATGGCGTTGGCCGGGTCGAGGTTGATGGATACTCGCCGCAGCGGCTTGGGTTGTTCCGCGAGCAACTCCTGCGCCGCCAGGGAGGAGATGCCTTCGTCGCTCGGAATCACCCGCTCATCGGTAGCCGGTATCCGTTGACCTGCAAACCAGGCCGCAGGCCCCACGACGATCACTGCGGCCGCGGCAATGATCCATGGGAGAAATCGCGCGACCGGCATTGATTTCTCTTCCGCGCTCACCGCAAATGCCGGGTCCGATGCCGAAGCCGTGATCGTGTCCTCGATCGTGAGCGCGACATCGCCCAGATCGCGCATACGACGGCGCGGTTCCTTCTGAAGGCAACGGCGCAGGAGTTGTATGAACCCGGGCGGCGTGTCAGACGCAAGCGCACTCCAGTCCGGTTCGCTCCTCAAAATATCCGCGAGGAGATCCGACGCCGTTTTTCCGCGAAACGGCCTCCGGCCCGACAAAGCCTCATAGAGGCAGCAACCGAATGCCCAGACATCGGTCCGTTTGTCGACCTTTTCTCCGCGCGCCTGTTCGGGCGACATATAAGCTGGCGTGCCGAGGATCTTTCCTTCAGAGGTGCGGCCTGCCTCGTCTTCATCCATCGCCAACGTCCGGCCGGGTGAAGCGCCCGCCTCGGAGTCGGTGTCGAAGACCTTGGCCAGCCCGAAGTCCAGAATCTTCACCTGGCCTTCTTCGGTGACTTTGATGTTGGCGGGTTTCAGATCGCGATGAACGATACCGCGTTCGTGTGCATACTCGAGCGCCTCGGCGATTTGTTGAAAGATCGGGAGCACCCGTTCCATTTCCATCGCGCCGGCCGCGAATCGATCTGCCATCGTCGGCCCTTCGATCAACTGCATGACCAGGAATCGAACGCCGTCGGCCTCTTGGAGGTCGTGAATCGTGCCGATCCCAGGATGATCGAGCGCGGCGAGCGTCTTGGCTTCCCTCTCGAATCGCGCGAGTCGGTCGGGGTCCTTCGCGAAGGCCTCGGGCAGAACCTTGATAGCCACCTCGCGTCCGAGTTTGGAATCGCGAGCGCGCCACACCTCACCCATGCCGCCAACTCCGAGTTGGCTGACGATTTCGAAGGAGCCTAGGGCTTTTCCGGGCGAGAGACTCATTTCAATCCCGATTTATACGGACAGTGGTTCTTCAAACCTATGCAGGATCACGGACATGCACTCCGCTGTCCCACAAGGAAATGCAAACTTGATGGGCAAAGCCCGTAGAATCAACCCTAACCGGCTCAAATCGAAGCGTCGAGCATCATTGCTGCGATGACGGATTGGATCCCTAGTGATTCAAGGGATGAAAGAACCGTTGACACCTCATAACCGAAAAGAAAGGAACGCAGTCTGGCCGAATCGTATGGATGACCAAGGAGAGCCGTTCAAAAAAGTTCAAAATCTGACGCGGTACCAGGATGTCCTCAGGAAGTACCAGCGTGTCCCCAGCGCGTTTT
>JAPULF010000397.1 GCA_027295245.1 Planctomycetota bacterium | reverse complement strand
GCCATCCTCCGGCAACAGCTCAGACGATTGCGTGGGCGCCTCGGCGGTATCGAACTCGAAGACCTCGCCCTTGGTCACGCCGCCCGGACCGATCTCGTCGATCCGCCAGAAGAACGTGGTGTCCGCGCTCAGCGTCGGCTCGAACATCGTTTCTTCCTGGTTGCCCCGAAAGATCGGACTGTCCTGATCGGCGTCTTCGACCGCATCGATCGAAGTGCCGAAATACACGTCGTGGCTCGTGGCCGTCGCGCCCGCCGTCCAGGTGAACATCGTGTCCACGGGAACGTCAGTCGCCCCATCGGCCGGGTCCGGATCGCTGATCTGACCGGGTAGGTCGGCCGTACGAAAATCGAGAACCGCGCCCTTGCGTGTGCCGCCCAGCCCCAATTCGTCGATCCGCCAGAAGTAATCGGTTGCGAGATCGAGTGCCTCGGACGGCGTAAACTCCGTGTCTTCCTGATTTCCTTGAAACTCGGGGCTGGTCCGCGTGGCCTCGGCAACGGTCGTCAAATCGGTTCCGAAGTAAACGTCGTGGGTATCCGCGGCATCGCCGGCAGTCCACGAGAGCAGCGCGTCCAACGCAACGTCGAGTTCCCCGTCCGCCGGCATCGGATCGCTGATCGGGTCCGGGGCCTTGGTCGTCGCGAAGCTCCAAACGTCACCCTCGATCGTGGCCGCGGCGGTGACGGAATCAACGCGCCAGAAGAACGCGGTCCCGCCGTCCAGTGGCGGCGGCGCGAAGACGGGCTGATCGAATTCGCCCTGCAATGCGCTGGCGTCCCCTGCTTGAACGGCCGCGTTGTCCGTGCTCAGAAAAACAATATTGCGCAACGCGCCCCGGCCCGCGGTCCAGGTCAGGATACTCTCGGCCGGCACCGTGGCAGACCCCACAATCGGCGAGGGATCCGACGCCTTGGTCGGCACGACGACTTCAACCGAAGCGAAAACGGTGGCGACAAAACCCGTGGGATCGAAGAGGTATGCCGTCACGGCGTATTGGCCGGCGGCGGCGTAGCGGTGATCGATCTGCAACCCGCCCGGCTCGAAGCCTCCGCCATCGCCGAACACCCAGTTGACGCGGACAACATTGCCGGAATTGACAATCGCGTCGGCCGCGTCGAACGAAACCGTGAAGTTCGGCAAATCGAAACGCTGCTCCGATGAGATCATCGCCAGCGGCAACGGAAACGGCGCGGCACCGGGAAGGGTGGGGGCGCAGTCCCCGCCCATCATGGGCAAGGCGGACAAACACAAGATCGGCACGATCAGTCTGGAGATTCTCGGCATGGCCGTTTCCCTCCGCATGTCACCTTCCGGTGACGAAGCTTTCCTCAAAGGGGCATCGAAATCGAATCCGGCAAACAAAAAACCCGGCCGCGCCGTGGCTCACGCCACCCCGCCGACCCGTGCGGATTCGTGAACAGTCCATTCGCGGGCGACAGGCTGTGCGATATCGTCACCCCATGCGAATGTGCTTCGAGAAGGAGTACCCCGTCGCTCCCTGTTCGCCCTCGTATTAACATGACCTTCCGCGAACCGCGCCGCATCGTCACGATCGCCCACGCGGCAAGATCACCGTTTACATCAGTTTATGTCCGCGGTCGGGCCGCGATCAAGCGCGCCGGTCGGGTCAATGAGCACCTTACTCGGACCGCCCCAATTCGGACCCGATTCATTCGCAATACGCCGCCTTTAAGCGCCGCACGTGACGTTCGGTCGTAAATCAACCCCGCCGTTTGTTTCAAATTGGTTGGCAAGTGCGTCCGATACCGGTTGCGCCGGCCGTCGAAGCCCGTCCGAGTTGCCTGGTGTGCGCGGTCGGTCAATCATCCTCGCCGAACGGCTTCGCGGTCCGGTATCGCGCCGGAAGGGCATCGGCCAGTGATCCGATCTTGGCTCCGGAGCGCACCGCGGTCTCCAGCCACTCCTCGAAATCCGACATCCGCTGCCGTTCTTCGGCAAGGATCCACGGCTCGAAACTGATTGAAATGAAGTGCGATCTCGCTATCGCCTTGCGAAGATAGCGGTGGTGTTTCGAGACCACGATATTCGGCTTGTGGTGCCGCCGGATGTATCCCCGGTCGCTCGTGCAAACCGGTATTCGAACGAGAGGCGGCTCCCCGTCGAGCAGGACATAGGGCATTTTCGCGTGGTCGTGCTCGGAATTATATAGGAACCGGTGCAGCGAAAGTTCTCGATAAAGACGAGGATCACATTCGGACCTTCGAGTCCTGAATCCGATCGGCTGAAGTCGACGCTTGGCAAACGCTTCCCTGCACTTGTACAACATTCCCTTGAGCTGGTCATTGTCCAGGTCGCGAATAACCTCGGCCTCGTAGCCCATGGCGGCCACTTCGTGCCCGCCTTCGACGAGCATGTGAATCTGATCCGCCACCACGTCACAGAGCTTCGCGGCACAGTTGAACGTCGCCCGCAGCCCATGCCGCGCCAGCACGGTCATGATGTGACGCAGTCCCTCGTCGGAGTGATAAGCGCTTTCGAATCGAAGATCGCGAATATAGTCGAAGCAAAGCCCCACCGTCGGAGTGTCCACCGGAAGCTTCCGACGTCCCCCGAGAGAATCCAACCCGGTCTCCCCCTTGGTCAGGATGCGCTGCCACCAACTCGGACCTTCCTCTGTCAATCTTGTCTCTCCCGGCCTCGGAGCCCTCGGACCCCACCCATCGCCGCCGCCTTCACACTCTGCACTTGACTGTAGCATCGCCCCTTGTGGAAGACGCGCCTTGCGCTCCAGAGAATCCGTTGCCTGCCAACAGGCTTCGCGCCACTGCTATACACGAAGTGCCCTAACACGCCGACTTCGCCCTCCCTCGCCGCGCGACAACGTCCTTGAAAACAGCCTCCAACTCTACCACGTGCCGCTCCATGCTGATCTGATCCCGCAACCCGAAGGCCCTTTCCGACATCCTTCGACGCAAATCGGACGATCGAAGCGCCGCGATCCGCTCTGCAAGCTCGGCAACCGAGTCCGGCGCCTCCAGGATGAATCCCTCGCCGCCGTCCGTCATCACCTCCGCCGCCCCGTTGAAGCGTGTCGTAATGCACGGCAACCCCCGCGCAAGGGCCTCCAGAACCACCCGACTGCACGGATCATAGTAGGTCGGATGCACGCAAGCGTCGGCCGCATGAAAGAACGCACCCACACGCTGCGTCGGACCGGTAAATATCACGTGCCGCGTCAGGCGCAGGTCTTCGACGCGTTTATTGTAACGTACCGGATTATCCCGTCCCACCACGAGAAGCACGAAGTCGTCCACGCCCGACTTGACCAGTTTGTCCGTTGCCGCAATCAAAGAGTCCATGCCCTTCAGCCTGAGGTTGTGCGCGACGAATAACAAGACCAGAGTCTCATCCGAAACACGGTATTGACTTCGAATGGCCCGGCGGTCCTCGGTTCGTCGATCGGCGCTTTCGCCGGGGATCACCACGCCGTTGAACACCACCCGCACCCGCGGCGGTGTCACGCCATAGTGCTTCTCGCATTGCCGCGCCACATACTGGGAAACGGCCAGGATGCCGGGGCCGTCCGGTTCGAAGACCGTCCGTTCCAGGTCCGAGAGCGATTGTTGCTTGACGTTCAGTCGCGCCAGCGCCCGCTTGAATAGCCGGCGCGACTTCGTGGTCCGCATGGCAACGTTTCGTTCAAGCGTCTCTCGAAGCAGACCGCCCCGAGGTTGATAAAAATCAGCGCGCGGCAACGGAACCACGGAATGTATAATGTCGAATGACTCCCGTTCGAACAGGGCCGACGCCTTGCGCGTGAACGCCGCGGTCCGCATCGGCCGCAAAACGGTCGACGTCGGAATGGAATGAATAACCAGGTCCGGCGGAGACGGCGATCGGCTTGACGTGACAACATGGACTTCGTGCCCTCGATCCGCCAGCAGCCGGGCAAGCTCCATCGTGGACGTCTCGGCGCCGCCGCGCCACGTCTCAATGCGCTCGATGACAATCGCAATCTTCAACTGACTCATCCGCCGTCTTTCGTCTCGCGGGAAAACACCCGCCCTCGTTTGGCGTCGTGCCGGGCCACGCGGGCGACACGCGCGATGA
>JAPULF010000396.1 GCA_027295245.1 Planctomycetota bacterium | reverse complement strand
CGTCGTTCGGTGTGTCGCGTTGTCCCGTCCCCGCCTCCCGGCCGTCCGCCTTACTCATCAGGCGCTCCAGTTGTTTCGCGTCGCCGGCCCTGTCCGCCCGTTTGGCCTGTTCGACAAGGTTGGCCCGGTCCCGTAACAACTTTACATCGTCGGTCCGATCTGCCCGGTTTCGTCTTTCGCGACCCCGCCGTCCGCCCCAGCCCCGCCGGTTTTGCCGTCTCTCGCGGCCCTTCTTGACTTGCTCCTCCGGCAATAGCTTTTCGATTCGGGCGACCGACGCCTGCCAGTCAAACGGATACTTCGATTCGAACTCGCGCATTCGTTCGCGCATCTCTCGGAATTTGGGGTCATTTCGCATTTCCCGCCAGCGCGATCCGCGGTCGCCGGTATCATTGCCGCGGTCGGAGGACCAAAACTGCGTCATCTGATCTCTCAGGCGATCGTATTCCTCCGCGTCCGGACCCATGTTGGTCCGACGCTCTTCCGCCATCGCGTTGATTTCGCTGCGAACGACGCTCTTCTGAGTGTCATCCAAGTCGTACATCCGAGTGGTCATCCCCACGTAACGATCCAGACGCAGTTGACGTCGTTCCTCGGGCGTAGCGCTGCGATACTGCTGCATCCGTTCACGCCACTGCCGGCGGCGCTCTTGGCGCTCGCCGTCGTTTTCGCTGTCGCGCTGCCCGCCTCGTTCGAAACGCCGCGGGGCATCCTCCTCATCCTGGACCTGAGTCACCGGCCCCCCGAGGAATATCGCGATCGTAATCAGCGTGGTTTGCGTCAACATGTCGTGCCCTTTCGTGTCCCGGAAGAAAAGTCGACCGGTCGACAATATATCTCATCGACAGGTCAGGTTCAATAAGCAGAACATCGCCACAAGGGGCGAGCGCACACCATCCGCCGCCCCCTAGGGCAAACGCCGAGAACGCGGGATTATTGGGGTATTCTTGTGGCCGGGCCTGGAGGATGCCCGGCCACGATTTGATTGCCCTCGCAGCATTCGTCGAATCCGCGGGCGGAAGCGTTTCTGCTACGGCGCTTCCTTGGATTCGGGCGGGACGATTTCATAGATCTTCCCGTCCCACTCGAAGAGGACATTTCCACCCTGGGCCAGGGTCTGTCCGGCCCCTGGGTGCTCTCTCAGAAACTGGAAATACGCCTCGCTAAACGCCACCAGACGGATGGGCTCGCGGTCATCGTCATAATCCGCGTCCACCCAGCGCACACCGTCCAGGTAAAACGTCTTCTTGCCCACGAACTGAACGGCCCGCTCGCCTTCGCTGGTCTGCAAGAAGTCCTGGACCTCGTACTTCAGTTTGGCGGTCCCGCCTTTTTGACCCATTCTCTTAAGCCTATTGACGTCCCTCGACGAAGCCACCGCGTCGGATCCGCTGTCCGACTTGAACCCGTTGCGGGCCCGCCCGATTTCCTGGTCCCGTGCACCGATTGCCCTCGCAGCGGGCTTTGGTAGAAATCGTCCCGTGACCGGCCGCCGTCCTTCGCGCCGAGCAATGCGTTCGTCTTCTTGCACCAGAAAACTGGTGAACGGCGTCATGATGCCGTACTTTTTGCTGAGCCGGATCACCTCGGTCTTGACTTCGCGGTTCTCGCCGTGCAGCCGCAACTCGTCCAGCAGGTAGCCGATCTTCTGGGTTGCCCACAATCGAGGCAAGAACTCGCTGCCTCGGGCCATGGACGGAAACGACGCAGGATATCGATACATCGCCGGCTCTCCGCGCCGCGTCCCCTTCAATTCCACGATGGCGCCATCCGACGAGCCGCTGTAGCGACCCATCACGACCAGCTCGGATCCCTTGAACAAGTCGGGCAGCTTCCGCGGATAGACGTCGTGTATCGATATGCCCTGAAACGCCAGTGCGAGACGGGTCAGCACCGGGTTGGCAAGTTTGGTGTAGAACGCGGACAGCTTCAGCTCGAGGTCTTCACTCGGCGTTACGTAGCCGCGGGCGCCTCCGTTGTCGTTCGCGAGGCTGTCCAGCAGCTTGGTGTTGACCTTGAAGCCCACGCCCAGGACGAAGATCCGGGCCGCGGCGTCCGGATTCAAACCGGTAACGTTTTTGAGTATTTGCGGGACATCCGTCACGCCCACCGTCGGCTCCCCGTCGGTGATGAAAACCACGAAGTACGGGTTGTCGGTCCACCGCTCGCGAACCGGGTTGCCTCGCCGCACGGGCATGCGGCCGGGATTCATTTCGAGTGCCCGTTGCAGGGCCGCATTGATATCGGTTCCTCCGATCGCCTTGAGGCCGTCGATGAATTCGCGGGCCGCCTGCTTGTTCGAATTGTCCGCTTTTTTCCACGACATTTCGCGAAACACCCGGACTTCGGTGGCAAAGGTGACGACATTGAAGCGATCTTCGTCCCCCAGGTTCTGGATGCAGAAGTTCAGGGCCCTTCGAGCCTGGGCGATCTTGTTGTTGTCGGCCATGCTTCCGGAGGTGTCCAACACGAAGCAAATGTTCTTGGGCAGCACCGCGCCGCCCACGCCGGCCTGCCGGGGAGCGATGCGGGCCATGAAGAACCCTTCGTCACCCCATCCGCGATGGGTAAGCAACGAAAGCCCGAATTCGTCGTCGCCTCTCTCGAAATACAACTGGAAATCGTCTTGAAGTTGCACGCCGCTTTGTTCGAAGCCGACCACCGCCTCGTTCGGGCCTCGCCGGTCCACGCTGCACACGTGCGTCGGGCAATAGACACTCGTTAACGGTCGCTTCGTGCGAATGGCCACCCGCAACGAGATTTTCTCTATCGGTCGATAGGTGGACGATCCGCCGCGCAGCGGAAAGCGATAGCTCGCGGGCCCTCCGTCCCCGCGCACCGGCTCGGAGTATTGCAGCTTGATGCGACACTCGCCCCCGGCGGGGATCGGAAACACATTTGCCTGGATCAGACCGCGACCCGTGAACTCCAACAGCGCCGGGTCGCGCATCTTCGAGACGATGGACTCGTAGATTTGCCTGGCCTTGTCGGCGTCCAAGAGTTCTCCGGAGATCTCCCGACCGTTCATCCACATCGTCAGATTGTGTACCGCTGCGTCCGTGGCGATCGAGAACAGGTACTTTCCCTCGGCCGGCCGCCGCGAACGATTCACGAATACCTGTTCCAGCGTCGTCTCGGCCACCGCGTCGTTGATTTCGACGTCGACCCGTTGGCTCTTGATGCTGAACGGAGACCAATTGTAAATGGGCCTGTGGAGGGACGGCGGCCGGTGGTGTGGGCGCCGCGGATGAAACCGGGGCGGAGAAACGAAATCATGACGGTGTTTCGTAACGATCAGACCTTGTCCACGGGCGGGCTCCGCCGACACGAAAGCAACCGCGGAAAACACGACTCCAGCGGCAAGAAGGCGACGTGCAATATGTTTTTCCGACATTTGTGACCTCCGACACCCGGTTCGCATCATCGCGACCGGTTCTCGTCCTCGGACGCCGGGGAGCATCCGCGGCCGTCATCGTTTTGACGCCGCCCGAGCCCGCTTGTTCCCACATGAAGAATCAACAAC
>JAPULF010000395.1 GCA_027295245.1 Planctomycetota bacterium | reverse complement strand
GGGCGAGGTGGGGCAGGTGTTGATAATGTCGAAAGAGTGGAAAACCCAGGCCCACATCCGGAAGCCAAAAATCGGCCGGCGATTCTCCTTGTAGCAGTGCCTCCTCGGCTCTGCTGGCAAGCGCTATGTGAAACGCAGAGTCGTTCTGATCGGGACAATCGAGTAGCAGCTCGGGTGCTACCGCTGCAGCCACGCCTAATGCGGTGGCAGCCGCAATAAGGAATCCGAAGACGCGTTCTTGTCTCGATCCATGTCCACAGAGCGATAAGCTTCGGAGGCGGTCATTGAGGGTACCGAGGGACCGAGACTTCGCTCTCTTGTTTGAGTGCTCGCTGGCAGCCTCCATGTCGGTCGTCGTTCTCTCTGTCGCAAAATACTGTCGCTGCGCGCGTTGTTGTGCCGGCTACAAGGGTCCGTTGGGCTGATCCGGCACGAACATCACAAGCGACACGAATCCAATGCTCACATGGGAACCGCGCATCTGTGATTCTCCTGGGTGTCGAGCAGGCGCAATGGACCCCGCGAATACGCACCCTCATGCTACGTAGGGTTTCTCGTCAAAGCAACTCGCGACGAATCAAGTCGATCAGAACTCGACTCCTCCAGGCAAAGCATCATGCGCCACAATTCTCGACCAGAATTCCGAATGCCAAGTCGCTTGCCGGTGAGTACTTCCGGACAAGCCAATGTTTCGACAACATTGCGCTATAGCCACGTCGTGACGGATGACTGAAGTTTACCGAGGTTGTTGCTGTCGTGCCCCGTTGATACCGAGAGCAGCCCGCGATGGCGATATTCGCCGTGCGAGACGCGGAACTTGACGTGCGTATACAAAAACCGCGCAGCATACCCCGTTCGGCCTGTTTAGCGGGTCATACTCAGCACTGGGCGTAGCCGCAGCCGGGACACTTCAGGCAGCCTTCGCCGGTATCGAGATCGCCATTGCACTCCGGGCACTTGAGGCGATAGGTGGTTCGGTGGATCCGGTTGGTCGGCGGAAGCGACGACCCTTGGCGATGGGCGGCGTCGAGCGTCACGTCGGTTTGCTTGCCGTTGCCGGGGGGCGGCGGTTGATCGAGGCCATCGGGGTCGAACTCGCCCAAGAGTAACGCCTTGAGTCCGTGGCGCTCCTTGGCCTTGAGATAGCGCTTCAGGCCGCGGGCCAAGGCGTCGCCGAGCGACATGATGCGTCCGTGGCGGGTGGGCAGTTGCAAGGACGAGCCGATGCCGGACAGTTGCTTGATTACGTGGTGAAGCCGACCGCCGGAACGGAGCCACAGGCTGATCATCCGGCAGATGGCCTCGAGGTCGCTGGTGGCGAGTTCGCCGCCCTTGCCGAGCTGTGCAAAGACTTCGACCTCGCGCTCTTCGACAATATCGACGGTGATCTGAATGTGCATATTGCCGAAGGGCGTGGGCTGTCGGACACGGATTCCACTGGTGATGTCGGGCAGTTCACGCGGTTCGAGCGCGTCGACGACGGGTGCGACGTGTGTGATCCGTTCTCCGAAGAGGTTGGTTTCCTCGCGGACCTCCGGTTTTTCGGATTGATTCGGTTTTTCGCTTTCCTGGACCATCTGCTTGTGCTTTCTCTCTGAATCGGCGAGGGCCATCGGCTGCCCGGCGCGACAGCCGTCGCGATAGACGGTGACGCCCTTGCAGCGGAGGTCGTAGGCCATTCGATAGATCTCTTCCACGTCTTCGGGCTTGGCATCGTTCGGGAAGTTGATGGTCTTGCTGATCGAGGAGTCGCAATGCTTCTGGAATGCGGCCTGCATCCGAACGTGCCATGCGGGCTCGATGTCGTGGGCACAGACGAACACGTTCTTCAAGTCGTCGGGGACAGCGGAAATATGAGCGAGGGTGCCTTCCGTGGCAATCTGTTCCATCAGACCCTCGCCATAAATGCCCCTCTCGCGCGCAACGCGCTTGAAGGTATCGTTGATTTCGATCATGGGCGTCTTGCCCGCGTCCTGTCCCTTCAGGACGTTGCGGAAGAATGCAAGACTGAACAGGGGCTCTACACCGCCGGAGCAATTGGCGATGATGCTGATCGTGCCGGTTGGCGCGACCGTGGTCACGCAACTGTTGCGCATCGGGCGGTCGTAACGGAGGTCCCAATGGCTGCCCTTCCAGTTCGGAAAATTGCCGCGCTCCCGGGCCAGTTTTTCGGAATAGTCGTGGGCCTCGTCGTTGACGAACTTCATCAACCGCTCGCCCCAGCTCACGCCGTCTTCCGAATTGTAACGCAGGCGCAGTTTGTACAGCGCGTCGGCGAAGCCCATGATGCCGAGCCCGATCTTGCGGTTGGCGGCACATATCTGTTCGATCTGGGGCAACGGGTATTTGTTGGCGTCGATGACGTTGTCCAGGAAGCGGGTAGACTCCTGGATGGTCTCGCGGAGGGCGTCCCAATCCATGGCCGCCTCGGGCGTGCCTGGGTTTTTCACGAACGAGCCCAGATTGATACTCCCGAGATTGCAGGCCTCGTAGGGCAGCAACGGCTGCTCCCCGCAGGGATTGGTCGCTTCTATCCGACCGATGTGCGGTGTCGGATTGGCCTCGTTGATCCGATCCATGAACACCACGCCGGGCTCGCCGGTTTGCCAGGCGTGCTGCACGATGATGTCCCAGATCTTGCGGCGTGAGTAGACCGCCGCCTGTCCGTCGTAGTCCGCTTCCGGGATGAGGTCTGAGAGGGTGTAGTCGAGGATCGAAATGTCCGCGGGCAAGAGGTACGTAACGCCCGTCCGGGGGTTGCGGGTGACGTGCGGGGCGTCCGGGTCATTCCGGAAGGCCTCCACCCAATCGTCGGTCACCTTGACCGAGATGTTGTAGTTGGTGAACTGGGTCAGGTCCTGCTTGGCGTGCAGGAACTTGAGGATGTCGGGGTGGTGGATGTACATCATCCCCATGTTGGCCCCGCGGCGGAACGCCCCCTGTTGGATGGCGTTCGTGGCCTCGCTGAATGCCCGCCAGAAGCTGATCGGTCCGCTGGTGGTGCCGCCACTGGATTTGATGAAGTCGCCCGTGGGCCGTAACTCGTCAAAGGCGAATCCGGTTCCGCCGCCGGCCTTCTGAATCAGGGCTGTGTGCTTTATGGAATCGAAGATGCCGTCGATCGAATCCGGGACGGGGAGCACGAAGCAGGCGCTCAGCATGCCCATGGACCGGCCCGCGTTCATCAGGGTGGGGCTATTGGGCATGAACCGGCACGTGGTCATGAGGAGCCTGAATCGGGATTCCCAGTGTTGGCGGGTCGCTTCGTCGGCGCCGTATCGCGTTTCAACGTCGGCGATCGTCTTGGCCACACGTTCGAAGAGATCGTCCGGGGTTTCCGTACACTCACCGGCTTCGTTCTTTTCGAGGTAGCGGGCCTCTAGAACACGATTCGCGTTCTCGGAAAGGGCGGTCTGCCCGGAGACTCTGCCTGGTGCGACATCCTTGTCGCAGGATTTCATGCGATCCGTCGAAGCCGCGATCATTCGCCTTACCAATCCTGAAAAGAAGCCATCGATCCAAACGGGTCGAACAATC
>JAPULF010000394.1 GCA_027295245.1 Planctomycetota bacterium | reverse complement strand
CTACCGGCGGCCGAATGAAGAGGTCATGCCGGTCTTTCCGGCAAGCGAAGCCGCCATGTCGAAACAGCCTAATAAGGCGGAATCGACGAGCCGACTGGACCTGCCCGACCACTGGCCTGCATGGTCCCATCGAGCGGAGGCCTGGGCCTCCGGCCATGGCTTGATCTCGCTCTTCATCAGCCGCGCGTTGCGGCCGTTGCTCCTGATGATGGCCGGCGGCTTGATCGTCGCGGCATTCGTACTCTTTGCGCCTCGACCCACGCGGGCGGGCCGAGACACCGCCGGTCGTGCCGTTCTTGCGTGACCCAGCGTCGCGACGGGGATGTCCTCCAACGCAGGAACCAAAATCCAAGACACCGTTTGGGTCCGTCGAGCGACTGTGCTATCCTGAATGGCTGAATTCTCGTTGCGACGCACTTGCCGGCTCGCATCGAACAACGATACCCCCGAAACCAACGCGAAATGGCCGCAGTTACTTTACATGATGTCGTGAAGAGCTATGACGGGCAGATCGTTCTGGACGGCCTCACCCTGGATTTGAACAAGGGCGAAAAGGTCGGGTTGATCGGGGCAAACGGTTCCGGAAAGACCACGCTATTCAGACTCGTTGCCGGACTCGAAAGACCGGATAGCGGGACCATCACGACCAACCGAGATCTCCGAGTTGGGTATCTTCCCCAGGCCCCGGATTTTGCGGTTGATGCGACGCTCCTCGACGTCGTTCGCGAAGTGTTTGCGGACCACCGTCGCCTGGAAGCCGAACTCGTCGAACTTTCACAGCGAATTGCCGAGATTCACGGGACGCCTCAGGAGCCCGCCCTACTCAGGAAGTACGACCGGCTGCACGCCGAATTCGAGTCCGGCGGCGGCTATGGGTATGAAGTTCGGTTGCGCGAGATTCTCGGCGGCCTGGGCCTGCCGCCCGAACTTTACGGCCGGCCGGTCCGGATGCTCTCCGGCGGAGAAAAGTGTCGGGCGGCGTTGACCCGCCTGCTCTTGACGGAGTCCGACTTGCTGCTCCTCGACGAGCCCACCAACCATCTCGACATCGACGCCACCCGGTGGCTCGAAAAGTACCTGGCCGGTCACCAAGGCGGGGCCGTCATCATCTCGCACGATCGCTACCTTCTCGACCGCGTCGTTACGAAGATCATCGAACTCGAGAACCACCGAACCACCGTCTATCCGACGAACTACACGAATTACGCCGAAGCCAAGCGCGTCCGTCAGTTGCAGGCCGTCCGCGAATACGAGCAGCAAAGCACCTGGCTGGCGCATCAACGAGAGTACATCGATCGGGTGCGGTATCGCAAAGACACGGCCAAACAGGCCCGCGGGCGGCAGAAGTACCTCGACCGCATGGAAAGCGACGGTCACATGCTCGATAAGCCGAAATCCGCCGGCGCGGGAATGACGCTTCGGTTCGACCCACACCGGGCCGGTGGCAACATGGTCATTCGCTGCGAAGCAGCGAGCAAATCGTTTGGCGATACCGTGTTGATCAAGGACCTGACGTTCGAGATGACCCGCGGCGAAAAGGTCGGCATCATCGGCCCGAACGGAGTCGGGAAGACGACGCTGCTGCGAATGCTGTTCAAAGAGATCGAGCCCGACGAAGGCGAAGTCCGGCTCTTCGAGACCCTGACCATCGGCTACTACGCGCAGGAGCACCGCGAACTGGCACACGACCAATCCGTGATCGAAGCCGTTCGCTCGAGTCGACCGGACGTCAAGGAGGCAGAGGCCCGAACATTTCTGGCTCTGTTCCTGTTTTGCGGCGACGACGTCTTCAAGCGCATCGGCGATCTATCCGGCGGCGAACGGTCGCGCGTCATTCTTGCGCGATTGGTATGGACCAATCCGCAGGTCCTGATCCTCGACGAGCCCACCAACCATCTGGACATTCCCGCACGCGAGGCCCTGGAAGCGGCCCTGCGACTCTTCCCCGGGAGCATCCTGATCGTCAGTCATGACCGCTACTTCCTCGACCGCGTGGCCGACCGTTTGCTGGTTCTGCCCGAACGCGGGCGTTATGAGTTGGTCGAAGGAAACTGGTCGGCCTACGCGGCAATGCTCGCGGAACGAGAACAGTCGGCCCGCGACGAACAGGCCCGCATCCGAGCCCGGGCCACGCCATCGGGTCGCCGCGGCTCGAGCACACCCAAGAAGAAATCCCGCTCGAAGTATTCCGCCCAACGCATCCAGGAATTGGAAACGCAAATCATAAGTGCCGAAGCCCGTTTACAGGAGTTTGAGGCCGCGTTTGCCGATTCGAGTTCGATGAAAGACGCAAACAAGGCCCAATCGCTGCACGCCGAATACAATGAGCTGACCCTCGAATTAAAGGATTTGAACGACCGTTGGGAGCGAGCGGTGGACGCGCACGCCGGCTAGTAATCGCCAAAGCAGAAGGGCGATTCCCCCGCAATCGACCAACGCCTACTGGAGTAGCAGTTCGGTAAACGCCGCGCTGTCCGCCGCATCCAGCGTCCCGCCGAACGGGGCCGCCAAATCACCGCAGGTGTCGTAGAACGGCGCCGAAACCGAGGCGGAAACAAAGCCGTTGATATCCAGGCCGTCGGTCTCTCCGTCGCCGTTGAAATCACCCGCCTGCCTGGATTCGCCGCTGTCCGAAAGGCTGAAGTCACTGCAGCCGGCCGCGTTGCACGCCTTGGCCCAATAAAAATACGTCGTGCCCGGATCGGCCGTGCCGTCATCGTACAACGTACCGGCGACCCCCGACGCAATCATCGCGGCGCCGCCGCTGTTGTCGACGGTGTTTCTCCAGACCTCGTAGTCGTCTGCATCGGCCTCGCTATCCCAACTGACTCGAACCTGTTGGCAGAAACCGTTGTCGCTGGCGCTCACGTTGCCGGGCGCTTGCGGAGCCGGAATCGCGCACTCGAAGCTCTCGATTCTGAACGCATCCACGCCGGCTTCCACGATGCTCGACGCGTCGGAATCGTTCGCCGTAAACCGGACCCTCATGTTTGCTGTCATGGTGACGCCCAGGTTGTCCAGATCGGTTTGGAACACCTGGTGGCTCCGCCAGTTGAGACCACCATCGGTCTGGTGGGCGGCGATTTCGGTCCACGGCCCGGCGTCGTCGTTACTGCTGATCTCCAGCAAAAGGAGGTCGATTCCATCCGGATTGGGCAGCTTCAGGTAATAGTCGTACCCGATGACCACGCCGCCCGCCGACAGGTCGAGAATCGGCGAAATCAACTGCACCGCCCCGCCGTCCACATCCGTATTTCCGGGCTCGTTCTGCGTGACGTAACATTGGCCGCTGCCGTCTGAATCGGACAGCGGATCATGCCCCCAGAAGGGATCGTTGACGGGAACGCCGCGTTGCCAATCTCCGCTGGATGCCCCGAGATTCGCGGTTGTCCAGCCGGTGTCCGTCTCGAAATCGTCTTCGATTTCGACGTTGAAACCCAAGGCGCTTGCAGCTTGGAATGCCTCGGCCGGCGCGCCGGAGGGACTCTCGAATGTTGACCCGCCGTCGTCCATGGCAGTCACGTACCAATCGACCAATTGACCGCAGGCTATCGCCGGAAACACCGCGTCGTATTCACCCGGCGAAACCGGAGTCATCGCGATGGAAGAGAATCCTCCGCCGGCGGCGTAGTGCAGCAGTCCCGTCCCCGCCTGGGCGACTGCGCCACAGGTTTCACCGACGACCACTCGCACGGTGGTTCCGCCCGACGGATCGATCACCTCGGGGCGGCCGTTCGGAAAGCCGAAGGTCAGGATGCCCGAACTCATGTCGTTCAACGCCGCCGTTACATCCAATACAAACAGGCCGCGGTCAATATCGCTGACGATCACCGTGCCGCTGGGGAAGAACGGGTAGCAACTCCAAGCCCCGTCGAATTCGGTGTCGTCCGCCCCCGGGAAGGTGTCATAGAAACCGACTTCGACCGGATTCGCCGGATCCTGGGCACACAAGATGCGCAGGCCGCTCCGGTAATTGGCCTCGTAGACATATCCGTCGTGAATGTAGAGATTATGGTCGACCACATCCAGACCGGTCGTGAAGGTATTCGCTAGAAAGGGCGCCTCCAGGTCGCTGATATCGAAAATCAACGTGCGCTGGGTCGGTGTCGTGCCGTTCCTTTCGTCCAGTTCGTCATCGACGTATAGATACTGCCGGTCTTCAGATACCCATCCCTGATGGCAGTATTTGACGCCGTCATAGGCTGTCCGCGACAATCGAAACATGTTCGACTTGTCGGTCACGTCGACGATGTCCACGCCGCGCCCCTCGCTGAAACCGAAGAGGATTTCGCGGCCGGCATAAGGCCCGGACGTGTAGGAGATGATTTGGGCGTCATGCAGGTTGCTGCCGCCGTTCGTCCACCGGCCGGCCTCGACCGGATTCGCCGGATTGGAAAGATCGTATGCCACCGGGGCCCCGCCGTTCAGGTTCGAGCCGAGCGTGTAGAGGTAGCCGCTGTCGGTATTGATCGCCACATTGTGGCTGCTGCTGAGCCCGCCGGCCGTCACGCGCTGTACGAGCGAGACGGTCCCCTGATCCACATTGCCGAGATTGATCACGTCCATCCCGCCACCCGACTCATTGACGACGTAGCAGTAGTCCTGATAAACCTTGACGTCGCCCCAAAGACTGTTCGTGTGAAATACGCTCCCCACGATGACAGGGTTGGTCGGCGTGGTGATCTCGACGACCACCAGCTTGTTGGAAACGCCCATCAACGCGTACTCTCGACCTGACGGGGAAACGTATCCCCAACAATCATTACCGCTGGACCCGCCGCCGAGTGCCGCAAGGTCCAGCCATGCATGCTGCGACACATCTTCCGACGCAAACTGCGCCGCGGCGGGATTCGACGTTACCGCGGCCATCACGGCCAGAAAAACCACGAAAACACACCGGCGCCTCGTGTCAACAGAGAATCGCATGTTCATAGTCGAAAATCCAACGGCTCAATCAATGGGAAACCAAGCTTCTCTCTTGCCCGAACAATCAGTCTACTTAGTCGGAGTCTCGCGAGCAAGCCTCGCCGAGTCCGCGGTACCGGCAAGGTTCGGTTTCCGCGACGCCGCTGCTCCCGTGCATACGTTGCAAGCACCAAGTTCAATAAGGACACAAGAGACGAAAATCACTTCGGACTTCGAAGGCTTCGATACGCTCGAATGTCTTGCTACGATCACTTATTGAAGCAGAAGGCTTACAAACGCCGCTTGATCGGCCGCGTCCAGCGTCCCGCCGAACGGCGCCGCCAGGTCACCGCAGGTGTCGTAGAACGGCGCCGACACGGCGGCCTCGGTGTAGCCCTCGATATCCAGGCCGTCGGTGTTACCATCGCCGTTGAAATCGCCCGCCTGCTTGGCTTCGCCGCTGTCCGAGGCGCTGAATCCGCTGCAGCCCGAGCCATTGCACGCCTGCACCCAAAAGAAATACGTCGTGCCGGGGTTGGCAGTGCCGTCATCGTACGAAGTGCCGACGACCCCGGATGCGATCATCCCGGCCCCTCCGCTGTCGTCCGCGGTGTTTCG
>JAPULF010000393.1 GCA_027295245.1 Planctomycetota bacterium | reverse complement strand
GATCCGACGCACGGTAACGGCCTGTGGGTGCCGTTGCCTGCGACGCTTGTGCAGGCAAGCGGTGTCGTTGTCGTTGAAGGCTCCCACACCTGGCGCGCCCTGAGCGAGTCCCGAGGCTCGGAATCCGTGGTTTGGCATCTTCCTGAGCCAAGGATGTACGATGCCTTGGCTCGGATGTTTGAGGGACAATACTCGACCGACGTAGCGGAGTCCGCTACGCAACGCGAGACCGCGGGTGACGGCACACCGGTCGCGGGTTTTGCGACCCTGTCGGAGAGTAGAGCCGACTAACCAGCGTCTCTCAGGGTACGACCACGATCTTTCCGAAGAAGTTGCCGTTTTCCATTTGCCGGTGGGCATCGGCAAGTTGGTCGAGAGGCCACGCCTTGTCGACGATCGGCCGAACCAGACCGCGCCGGGCCATTGCGAGCGCACGTTCGATCTGGGGGTCATCGGCGAAGAACTCGATAATCCCTCGCAGGGTGATTTCCCGGAACATGATCTTCGATACGTCAATCGAGGCGTGAAGGCCGCCTACCATTCCCAGCACGACCCAACGGCCGCGTAGTGCGATTGCCTCGATTGTCTTTTCGACCGTCTTCCCCCAAATCGGATCGAACACGACGTCCACGCCTTTAGCGTCGGTCACGGACTTGACGGTGTCCAGAAAATCGTGCGTGCGGTAATTGACCGCGTGATCGGCGTGGAGCAGACCGATCGCTTTGGCACATTTTTCGTCGCTCCCGGCGGTCGTGATCACGGTGGCGCCCGCGGCCTTGGCGACCTGAATGGCTGCGGATCCCGCGCCGCCGCCGCCTCCGTGTACCAGCACGACCTCGCCGGGCTGGAGGGCGGCGAATTCGATAAGGCCGTAATGGGCGGTCAGATAGACGCATCCGAACGCGGCGGTCTCTTCGAAGGAGTAGGCCTCGGGCTTGGCGGCGAGACAATGCGCCGGAACCGCGACCATTTCAGCGAACCCTCCCGGGCGAGCGATTCCGATGATGTCGAGGCGGCCGTGCGCCTGCGGTCCCGTGACGCGGGCCTTGACGATGACCGCTTCGCCGATACGTTCCGGGCTCACGCCGTCACCGACCGAGACCACTTCGCCGGCGATATCGAATCCGCCGATGTGCGGCAGGCCGAAGCCCGGCATGGATGTCGCGCCGGATCGCAGAAAGACGTCGAGGCGGTTCAAGGCGGCAGCCTTCACGCGGACGACGACTTCGCCGGCCACAGGAATCGGATCGGGAACAGTCTCGGGTTTCAATACGTCCGGGTTGCCCGTTTCGTGAAATCGAACAGCCTTCATTGGATCACCCTTGAATTCCGGCGCAATCGAGTCGATGGATCGCTTCGATTGCGAACTTCGAGGCGACGATTGGATCGGCGCCCGGGCTCAGGCCGAGAGACTATCGAGGTATTCCTTGTTCGTGGGTCGTTTTGCAATCTCTTCCAGAAGTGTTTCCATCTGCTTGACCGGTGTGGCGGACAGGAGCCGCCGCCGGAGGCGCGACATCTTGTCGTAATTCGCCTGGCCTAGCAGCAGCTCTTCCTTGCGGGTACCGGATTGGAACAGGTTGACCGCGGGCCACAGTCGCCGGTCGGCCAGTTCGCGTGACAACACGAGTTCCATGTTCCCGGTGCCCTTGAACTCCTGAAAAATGAAATCGTCCATGCGGCTTCCAGTCTCGATCAAAGCAGAGGCGATGATGGTGAGACTGCCGCCGTTCTCGATTTTTCGGGCGGCCCCGAAGATCTGCTTGGGAATCTCCAGCGCCCTGATGTCCAGTCCGCCCGTCATGGTCCGGCCGCTCGATCCGACCAGATTGTTGAAGGCCCGGCCGAGTCGCGTGAGTGAATCCAGCAGGATGACCACGTCCTTGCCGAGTTCGACGCAGCGCTTGGCCTTTTGGATCATTAGCTTGGCGATTCGGCCGTGGCTCTTGGCATCACAATCGTTGTTGGAGAATACGACTTCCGGGGCGTCGTTCTGCCAGCCAGAGGCCTCGGGACAGAGGCTCCGGCGCATTTCCGTCACTTCTTCCGGGCGTTCGTCGATGAGCAGCATCATCAAGAGGACTTCCGGGTGATTCGCAATGATGCCGTGGGCAAGTTCCTTCAGCAGCACGGTCTTGCCGGTTCTGGGCGGGGCGACGATCAACCCGCGTTGGCCCTTTCCGATCGGCGTCCACAGATCCACGACGCGCATGGTCGCCGGTCCGTCCTTGGTTTCGAAACAAAGAATGTCCGTCGGGCTCACGACGGTCAGATCCTCGAATCCCTTCAGTTCGCCGTATTGCTCCGGTTTGCGGTCATTGATGGATCGAACCTGAAACGCATCCGAGTTTTTGTTGGGTTTTCCGTGTTTGCGCCGGTTTCGACCGGGCGGATGCTGCTGGTTCGTCGTGAGGGTCCCCTCAATCGACTCGCCGCCGCGGAGTTGCAGTCGCTGGATCAGGCCGCGTGGAATCGCGGGGTCGTTCGGCTTGATGGAGTAATTGCGTTTCTGATCGCGAAGATAGCCCGATCCGGACTGCTCATTGATTTCGAGCGTTCCGGCAAACTCGACATTGCGTGGCGTCATAAGCTGATTCTCTTTCTCTGCACAAATCGGTGTTCCGGTTGCTTTGTGGCCGCAGCCGGACGATAGAGCGGAGCCTGACAAACCGGGAGAAGGCCGACCTCGAACAAATCGAATCGACCACTTGCTCGAGCCAAGCCCGAAATTGCACTTCACCGCCTACTTGCGACGTGCTGTTCGGCCTCGGTCTCGGTCTCCGGCAACTTCCATTTCTCCTTGGAAAGCGCCGCCCATATACGCCGCTTCAAGATCGAACCTCGAACTGATCAAACTCACCGGTCGCGCCGGAGTCGACCACGGCGATCTCCCCAATGAAT
>JAPULF010000392.1 GCA_027295245.1 Planctomycetota bacterium | reverse complement strand
CAAAACAACGACGATTGTCGCAAGACCTTCGGGGAGGGCCGGGTCATAACCGTTGAAGTAGGATTACAGCAGTATCTGAAGCAGATCAACGAGTCCGCGCTTCTGTCCGCCGACGACGAAAAGGAACTCGCCTGCACGATCGCGCGTGGCGCCGAAGCGGCGGGGCGCTTTCCGCGCCGCGAGATCACCCTCCAGGAAAAAGAGCGTTTGGAGTACGAGGGCAACCAGGCCCGGGAACGCATGATTCGCGCCAATCTCCGCCTGGTCGTCAATATCGCAAAGTCATTCACCAATCGCGGCATGCCGCTGGCCGACATCATCGAGGAAGGCAATCTCGGACTGCTTCGCGCGGTTGAAGGATTCGACCCCGACATGGGGGCCCGATTCAGCACCTACGCAAGCTGGTGGATCAAGCAGGCCATCAAACGGTCCCTTATCAACACGGTGCAGCCCGTCCACATTCCCGCCTATATGGTCGAAATGATCGCACGCTGGAAACAGGCCCACTCCAAGTTGCAGGAAGCCCTGGGAAGAGCGCCCACCATTCAGGAAATCTCCGAGAAGATGCAATTGCCGGAGCGAAAGGTCCGCATCATCAAACGGGCCGTTCGGGCCTTCAGCGCCCCGACCCAGACGCATGGGAACGAATCCGGTGCATCACTCTTGGACATGCTTCCGGACGAAAAGACGCCCTCACCGGATCAAGTGGCGTTCAACGAGGCGGAGTCGGCGACCATTCAGAGTCTGCTCGACGCCCTCGACCAGCGCGAGGCCACCATCCTGAGGCTCCGTTACGGACTCGGTGATGACGAGCCGCTCACGCTCAAGGAAATCGGTAAGGAGATCGGCCTCACGCGCGAGCGTGTCAGGCAGATCGAACACGAAGCGCTCGGGAAGCTGCATGTCGCCCTGAGCGAATCCTGATCCCCATTGTTTTTCGATTTGAATCACATCGGTGCCAGTGAATAGCACGAGGCATTCTCATCATTGGCTTCGTCTTCTCGCCTCGGCATCTTGGCGATCTCGTCCGGTCCCGCGCTATGTGGATCGGCCAGTTCCTCCGCCAACACCTTGAATTGGTGCTGGCGCTTCCGAAGCGCGCCCACGATCGACGGATCGAACTGCGTACCGGAGGCATCAAGCAACATGGCGAACGCTTCCGCGTGGCTAAACGCCGGCTTGTAAGGACGGGCCGTCGTCAAAGCGTCATACACGTCCGCCAATGCCACGATACGCGCGGCCAACGGAATCGCCTTGTCGCGCAGGCCCTTCGGATAGCCATTGCCGTTGAACCACTCGTGATGACTGGCCGCGATTTCTTCGGCCATCTTGAGATACTCCGCACCGGGGACGCGATCTCGCAGCGACCGTATCGTGCTCACGCCGATGTCGACGTGCAACTTCATGATATCCATTTCATCCTTGGTCAACTTGCGCGGTTGCAACAGGATTCGGTCGGGAATTCCGACTTTCCCTATGTCGTGCAGTGGAACGGATCGCGGCAGGTTCCTCAGGAACCGCTCGTCGATCTGATTGCGGTAGGCATCCGATTTCTGCAATTCTTCCGCCAGCAGGACCGAATACTGAGTCACGCGATCAATGTGCCGGCCGGTGTTGTCGTCGCGATACTCGGCGAGCAGCCCGAGCACCTCGACAATGGAATCGCGGGCTCCGTCCCGTGCCTTGCAGCTACGGATGTTGGCGATCGCGTTTGCGGCCATGTTACAGATCTGGTAAATGTGCTCTAATTCGTGCGACGCAAACGGTTGATCGCCCTCGCGTTCGGTGAGATTCAGAATGCCGATCGACTTCGCCGCCGCGCGCATCGGGGCGCAAACCAGCGGCGTATTCGTGAAGAACGCCGAATCGAACTCGCCTTGAACATCGTCCGAGGGGCCTCGCGAATTGATGATGATCGGCTTGAGAGACTGGTAAACCTTCCCCGCCATGGCGCTGCACATCGGAATGCGCATGGGCACGGTCGATTCGTCGAATCCGAACGAACTTGCAACGACGAGATTCTCCTTGCGATCGTCGGGCAACAGGATCGAAACGCGACGGCATCGGGTCAGGGCCGCCGCCACCGACACCGTCTTGGCGAGAACCGCGCCGAGAGTCAACACGGACCCCAGACTTCGCGAGTAGTCGAACACCAACTGCATGGCACGCTGGTGCTCCGCGTGCAACTTGTTGATCTCCTGCAGTTCGAGCATGCCGCGGTGCTGCAACTGCATCGTCTTGACATAGTGCAGGAACTCCAGCTCGCGGATCGGCGTCGTCGCAAATCCATCCACGCCCGCGGCCAAGGCGGCCTCAATTTCGTCATCGCCCCGGACCCCATTGGAAAGCAGAATGAGCGGAACCCGACACGTAGCAGAGTCCCCCTTCAACCGACGGGCGCATTCCAACGCATCCGGCTTGGCAAGCTCGGAATCCAGAATAATCACGTCGGGAGGAGCGGCTCGGGCCTTCGACAAGGCGCCTTGGCCGTCCGGGGCCTCCAGGATCTCGAATCCGCCCGGCTCGAGTACCCGGCGGCAGTCCCGACGCCCGCGGGGGTCGGAATCGCAGACTATGACGCGCGTCGGCGTCGAAACGATCGCGGAAGCCGGGCCGGCCTCCGCGCCGCCCGCCTCATGACCGGACCTTACCGTCGAATGGGATTGCGCGGCCAAGTCGCGAACGCGACGCGACGCCCGGGCATTGATGCCATGCGTGATGAATACACCCGGCGCGATCACGAGCATGATCGCCGCAACGCAAAACGCCGCCGTTGCGAGGGAAGGCGACGCAAGCAACAGCACGAGCGCCATGATCAGCACCACGGCTATCGCAATCCCGAAAGCGACGAATTGTCTGTTCCGGATTATCAACACAATGCCCCGACAGCCTACACCGACTCAACCAAACCTCCGCACTCGACCCGTCATTTCCCTAGTCCAACGGTGCGAGCTGCTCCAGATTCTGACAGATGCGGACAGTGTTCTTGCCCGCCTGTTTGGCCTGATACAACGCTCGATCTGCGAGATCGATGATCTCCTTCGCGGAACTCGGCACGTTATTCAATTGGCTCGCAACGCCGGCACTCATGGACGGCCTCGGCGACACTTCGACGAGCTTGGCGCGCTGCGCGAACAGGGCGATGACTCGCCCGGCCACGGTCTGGGCCTGCTCGACCGGAACGCCCGGGAGAATCAGCATGAATTCGTCCCCACCGTAGCGCACGGCGCTATCGTCCGCCCTGAGGCATTGCCGGATCAGCTCGCCCGTGAACGTCAGCAACTCGTCGCCGGCCTGGTGCCCCAGCGTGTCGTTCAGCGTCTTGAAGTGATCGATATCGAACATGATCACCGACAAGTCACCGCCGGCCCGTTTCTGGGCCTCGAATATCGCATCGAATTTTTCGTCCAGCATCCGACGGTTGTTCACGCCGGTCAGCGGATCGCGCCACGCCTCTCGCTCGATCTTCTTCATGTCGAGCTGAATGCGCCGGGTCTCGTCCGCGACACGCGAATCCAGGCTCCGCTCGATGCGATGGGCGTGCTCCTGAAGCCGGTTGGCCCGGCCATAGAGTTCGAGTATGCACCGCGCGATGGCCCCCAGTTCATCCTCACGCGCCGTCGGCGACACACGGGCGTCGCCCACCTTGCCGGTGGTGACCGCGGTCAGCAGCGACCCGACGGGCAGCACAATCCTCATCCGAAACCACCAGAATGATATCAAGAACACCAGTCCGGCCGCGGCCGCCATCGGCACCCCGAATCGCGCCACCCGCGTGAGCGGCGCCGTTGAGGACAGCGTCGAATGCACCAGCACCGTCAATCGCGCCGGTCGATCGGAGCGATAGTGTTTACCGAGCGAAATGTCGACCCGACGCACTGGATGGGAGGCGACCGACTTGGATACGGACAGCCTGGCCACGTCGACCTGGGTCGCCTGAGAAAGGAACGGAGGCGACGCCTTCACAATCGGGAACAGCGTTTCGTCGACCACCGCCGCGGCCGTCAGCTTGCCCGCCTGGTCCCAAACGGATGCGCCCAGCACCATGGAGTGTTCGACGAATCGATCGCAGGCCCGCTGAACGTGACCGCCGGAAACCAGGCCGTCAGGCTGGAATTGGGTCGCCAGCACTTCGGCGACGGCGACGGCGTATGCGTCCCCTTCGACCTCTTGCTCCCATGCGGCAAGTCGATCGTAAATCGCAAGACTAGCCACCACGACGCTCGACATGGCCACGAAGAGCACCAGGGTGATTGACTTGCCGATTGAGAGTGGACCGCCTTCCTGCATTGCCCCCGACTCCTGGTCCCGCTCATCCGCCGTGCGGCGTATCGCCCAACTGAGACTCGGCCCCACAATCCTCCGGGAACGGAGCCTCACCCCGAACCAATATACGATTTCAATCGGTTGAAACGCCCGTCACCATTGGCGGCATGGCCCGCGGGTCCGATAGCGTTTGATTGTCGAAGTCACCCGGAATGATTGGGCCCGGAATTATCCGCCCCCGAAGGCTGCGACGTAGATTTCGGCGGCGGCGATGCCTTGGGTCTCGCCCAACCGTCCGATTCCGTGCGCTCGCGAATTGCCCGTCCGCGCTGGGGATCCAACGATGCTTGAAACGTCCCAAATAGCATGAAGTTCCCCTTGGGTCCTTGCAGGATGCTTAGCGGAGCAAATCCGCCGCGGTGCATTGCGAGCATGCGGAAAGTGCCTTTCAGGTGTTCGTCATCGGTCACGAGAACCTTCACCATGCCGGCATACGAAACGAAGCGATGGGTCTCCAATGCGGTGTCCAGGACGGTTCGTGTTTCGATCGAATGAAGACGATAGTCTCTGCCACTTCCGGCGGGCGGCTTGCCCAACACCCACGACATGTTCAACTCGACGCGCCCCAACCGCCCGGCCAGCGGGTTGCCGTTCTCGCACCTGATCGCGATGTTCAAGTCGCCCGACTCTTCGACCCACCAGTAGCACTCCCACGACGCAAAACTCCGAATGTCCACCGACGGCGGATCAATCGCCCTCGGGTGAATGGAGACGAGTTTCACGACGGCCGAGCCGTTACACCCGGCGCCGAAGAGTGCAATCGGAAGCGACAGCCCCAAGGATCGCCAAAAGCCCGTCATCAACGTCGTGTTCTCAAGGGGTATTGACCGCAAAGGTCGAGCACTTCTCCATGTACACTCGCGATTACGTCCTCCGCCCCTTGGCCCCCCAGCACGCGAACGATCATCTCCGCGATCTTGCGCATCTCGTCCGGACCCATCCCCCGCGTCGAAAGCGCCGGCGTGCCGAT
>JAPULF010000391.1 GCA_027295245.1 Planctomycetota bacterium | reverse complement strand
ATTTCTCGCCCAATGCCCCGACCATTCCCGCGTTCCTGGCGAAGTACATCCCCGATCCACCGCTGACGCGTGCGCTGAACTTGGAGGTTTGGCGGGTGAAGTACTTCGATTACGACTGGGGCTTGAATCTCTCGCCGTCTGCCCCGTGACGCGTGCGTCCCTGCACGGGCCAAGAACGGCATGATCTCGGTTTGGACTCACATCCCGTCTATTCTAATGTCGGTCGCGACGTTCGCTCCGGCGCTCCCGGAAGGCTAACATCGCTGCGATGCGTCTTCTGACGTCAAAGTGGCTTCCGTCCGTTGGCTGGATCTTGCTGGCCGGCTTCTCCGTCGGCGCCGCGTTGATCGGCGATATCTACCAAGGGGCCGTAACGATTGTCGGGCATTCCGTGCTCAACATACGCGTCTGGCAGGCCCTGTACCTTGTCGGGGTGATCGGCCATGTCTTCTTGCTGCTCTCGTTCAGGGCACGACCCGTCTCCGCGAAGTCCATAATCATCCCCGCGATTGCGATGCGCATGGTGCTGTTGCTCTGTGTCCCGAACAGCGACTGCAACCGATACGCTTGGGAAGGGCGGATCCAGAACCTCGGATTCAGTCCCTACCTGGTCGGCCCCAACGATCCCGATCTCGAACCCTTTCGAGACGAGATATGGAATGGAATCAACAAGAAGAAGTTCACAACGATCTACCCGCCCCTGTCGGAACTTGAATTCCGCCTGCTGTCGGGGCTTCACTACAGCAAAAAGACCCCACAGGTCGCCCATACACTATTGGATGTTGCGGTGCTGTTGGTCTTGGCCGGTCTTCTTCGGAGGATGCGGCGACCGGGCTGGTACGTGGCAATTTACGCTCTTTCGCCTCTCACACTTTCGGCCTTCGCGCACGCCGGCCACAACGATACGCTGATGATTCTGCCGCTGCTCGGATTCGTCGCGGCGGCCGGCGCGGGCAGATGGCGGCTGGCGGGCGCGGCGCTCGGTCTCGCAATCCTCGCAAAGACGACGCCTGCGATTCTGCTCGCGCTACTGGTTCGCAAGTCGCGTGCCGGACTCGCAATCGCGCTGATCATCGTTGCGGCGGGCTACCTGCTCTACAGCGAGGCCGGATGGAAGTTGTTCGAAACGCTCCGCACGTTTCCCGAGGACGGCCCCTTCAATAGCCTGTTCGACGCCTTGCGGCTGTTTCTCAACAAGCGATTCGATTGGCGGATTCGGTCCTCCGAACGCATGATCATCGCGATGTCAATCATGGGAATCGCCGCGGCCTATCGCGTGTGGCGCCCGCGCGACATCCTCACCGATGCCCGCTGGCTGATGGCACTCGCCGTCCTGCTTTTGCCGATCATCCACTTCTGGTACCTGGCTTGGCCTCTGGCTCTGATCGCCCTCGCGCCGCGCGGCTACGTCGCGTGGGTCGTTCTGGCAGCAACCAATGTCTTCTATTGGCAGTCGGAGTGGGCCGGGCAGGTGGGATTGCCTTGGCGGCTCGAGTCCTGGGCGGTGTGCGCCACGTGGATTCCGTTTTTCCTGGCGTGGTGCGCGGAGACGATTTGGGTGCGTCGGAAGAGTCGAGGCGGGAGAGCCGCCGGAAAGTGATGACCTGGGGATTACTTCGACGCGAGCTTGACGCGGACCTTGGCGCGGGCGATCGCCTTGTGCCGAGCCTCCGCGGAACGCTCGTCGGACGACGGCATTTGCTCGGCCTCGGCCAACGCGGCCTGGGCTTCCGATCGGTTGATCTTGTCCGCCGCTCCGGCCCGTTCCGTGAGAAGGGTCACGTTGTTGTCCAGCACCTGGGCGAAGCCGCCGTCCACGAAGTACTCGACGGAATCGACGCGGAGCACGCCGATTCCGAGTTCGCACAACATCGGAGCCCGCCCTTTCAGGATTCCGACAAGGCCGTCGTGAGCCGGGATCACTACGGACGCCGCCGTGGTATCGAGCACCTGCTCTTCCGGCGTGATAACCGAACATTGAAGAGAACCGTTCTTAGCCATACAGAATCTTGTAGCAATTCTCCGCAATCGCGTCAAGCAGGCCCGTCTGATGCTACGGTGCGAGTAGCCATGCCGGATTAAACTCCGCATGGGCAATAGCGGTCCGTCGGTGCGTGTAAACGATGTGGATAGTCCCGTCCGCGGCCTGAATCAAGGAAGGGTATGAGAACTCGCCGTCCCCCGACTCTATCGTTTTCGGCCTCGACCAAGTCTCTCCGCCATTGCGCGAGACCGCGACCGCCAGCTTCGTACGATCCGAAGGACTGTCGTTGTACGCCACGACCAGTTCGCCGGACGCCAATCGGATCAGGTCCACTCCGCTGTCCGGATTCGGCAGGTCCTCGCGTGGCCGCATCGACCAAGTGAGACCGCAATCGCGCGAGCGGCCCTCCCACGTGAATCCACCCTTGCCGGATCGACGCATCAGCGAATACAGCGTCCCGTCCTCGAGTTCGACGACCGCCGGCTGCAACGTTGTGCTCGGATACTTCAGGATGGGAGGCGTCGGCTGCCAGGAGGCGCCGTCGTCGTCGCTGATCCAAAACTGCGACGCGTATATCCCTTGGATATACGCCGGCAGGACCCACCGCCCGCGACGGGTGACGATCGGTCTGTTACGGACCATCACACATATCGCATCAAGGGCGGTGTCGGGTTCGGACCACGAACGGCCCTGGTCCGCACTGACCCGCTGCTTCACGGTGCCGAGACAGAATGTATCGCCGAACATCTCGACGTAGTACAGCCTCGCGACGCCACGATCATCCACGAACAGGACCGGGTTGGCGTCGGCGAACCCGGGACGGTCGGCCACGACGAC
>JAPULF010000390.1 GCA_027295245.1 Planctomycetota bacterium | reverse complement strand
TCTGGATGTCGACTCCATTGCGGACGCCATCCTGGTTGGCGTCGCCCTTGCAACACACGACATTGCCACCACACTGATTCTGATCCGGCGGCTGGCATTCGACTCCGCCACCCAGAAAGATGAAGTTTCCTTGCATGGCTGCACAGACGGGTTGAGGGACGTCCGAGAGACAGACAAACGGGCATTCAAACAGACAACAGGCGCCGACTTCCACACAATCGACTTCCGGTTGACCAAAGCCCGGACAGTTCATGCCGAGAGTGAAGACCAAGTTTGGCCCCAGACACTGGGCTTCACAATTCACGGGGAAGCAGGAAGCGACCTCGGTGTTGCAGCAGGCGCCCAGTTCCAGGACACACGGCGGGGAATCATTCGCGCACGGATCCGGGTCGTCAGACGGCGTGAAAATGGCGTTCGGATCGGTGCAGTCGAACAAACCGCTATCAACGTTGACGCAGCTACCCTGACACGGGTCGCAGCAGGCGCCCGCCGTGTCAGGAGGCAGACAACCCGCGTCACCCACCTGGATATCGACGCACCAACTCACGTCAAAGACATTGGTGTCGCCGAGGCCAAAGACCCCGGGCACCGGAGGTGCGCCAGTCTGTGCGGAGCCGCCGCCAAAGGGGAAGCCGTCGCCCGGAGGGGCGGTCCCCCAGAGCCAAGTACAGCTCCCGCCGGAGGTGTTGTTGACCGCGGACATCCAGAGACACTCACCCTCGGTGACAGCCACGGGCGGGTCGATGTCGGCGTCTAACACGAACTCGATCAAAGGACCGGCGCCGGAACCGATCGTGCGCCCCGTTTGTTGCTTGGTCAGGGTACCGGGCTCGTCGACGGTGAACGGGCCGGCCTTGAGCGAACCCGGGACCGCGCCACCGACATCGTCGTTATAGAACGTGACAGTAAAGCCATCGGTCGTATCGCCACCTTCGGTGGCACAATCGGTCCCTGCGCCGAAGTCTATATAGAGGCCCCACCACCTGACCTTGGTGACAAACCCGGTTTCCAAGGCGAGAAAGTTGCCCGCGACCTGGAATCCGCCGTCCTGGTCGCTGGTCGCTCCGATGATGAGCGCGTCATCGGGGTCCCCGTGACCCATGGTGTCGGACGGTTGGCCGGTGCTGCCCACGTCACAGCCGATCGTTTGGTTGCATCCGGGCTCGCATGAGACCGACAGCTGGTAGGGAGCACACGGCAAGTCACACGTTGGGTCCGGCGGGAAGTCAGGCGCGACGAAGATGTAGTACGTACCCACCGGCAGACATTCGGTCACGACGGTCGGCGTATCACACGGGACGAACGAGGTACGGACGGCGGGGACGATAAAGCCGGTGGTGTCGGCGCAGTCCGGGCTGCCGAGCGGAAGGAGCTGGGCAAGGCCGTACAGGCTGCCATAGGCGCCCTCGACGGTAATCGAGACCACGGTGTTATCGGTGAGGACGAGCCGCCACCAGTCGGTGTCGCGTTCGCCATCCATACCAAGACTGGCGTCATACCAATACTGGCCGCATTTGGTCTCGCCGCAGAAGATGTCCTCGAAGGCGGGCGATGTCTGATTGCAGCCGTCGTTGCCCCTCATTCCTATGGCACAAGGAAACGGCTCTCTCACCTCATCGGTCATTCCATTGGGGCAGCGGTCGACAGGGCAATTATCAAGGCACACGATCGGGTCGGCACACGTCGTGCCATGGCCCTGGAACACGCCCGGCTGGGAGCTGGTGCCTTCGTTGCAATCGTCACAAGCGTCCTCTGAACCATCCGTGCAGGTGCCGTCGATGCGGCAGCAACCGCCCAGGCAAGTGCCCGGGTCACAGGCCGTACCGCCACCCTGGAAGGTACCGAAGCACAACCCCGGTTCGACCACGGCGCACGTACCGTCGGTTTCGCAGCACGCTCCGGCGACGCCACCCTGCGGGATGCCAACCAACGTCAAGAGAAATTTCGCATTCGGTTGAGGCCCTGGGAGGGGACCTGGGAGGTCGGCCGGCACTGAATAGGTAGCAAATCCGCATCCGCCGGCTGCAATAAAGCCGGAGTCTGACTGGAAGCCCCCATTTCCACCCATGGTGAAATTATCTGCACCCGGTGTATTGGGGACCAAGACTTCGAACATGACGCCTTTTCCGACGGGCACGAGGAGAGGAAGGGTCAACGCCACCTCTACGACCGTGCCGTCGAGGCTGTTGTCACCCGGCATCGGAACGAGCTGTGTGCGGTCTGCAGTCCAGGCCGACGGCAGTTCGCCCGCGGCCGCGCTGCAATCCGGGCCGTTCGTCGGGGTGAGCGTCAGCTTGAGGGTCAAATCGTAGGGCACAGGGTTCATATCCGTCTCAACGCCGAAGCGCACGCAATCGATTCGAAATCCATCCGGCCCCGAAAACAGCGCGGGCTCGAAGCACCGTGCGTAGGTTTTAGTGCCCGGCGCAGGGCAGAATAACGAGTTCCCCACGGTGACCGTGTTAGTATCGGAAAGTTCCGAAATCTCCGTGCCCGGTCCGCAGCCAGGGCCGCGCGGGGCAGGTCCGCCGACGGGCACGAGATTGACGACACTCATCGGGATCGGCAAATCGGACCATCTTCGGAACGAACCGACCACGGGGCCTGCCTCCATGTTCGCGATGTACGGGAAGTACGGGATGCCCGTAGTCGGCGTCGCGGGTTGCTCCGTTGCATCGTTTGTCGAGATTGTCCCAGACGAGTCACCGACCGCGGTCGTGACCACCCAGCAAATACAGATGCAAGTGACGAGCCCCACGGCTCCACTGGAAACGATTCTGCTCATTGGATTGCTCCTCCCGTAGAACATGGAATACTCCGTTGCTTCAAAGCAAGCATGTGAGCCAGACGACGCGGCAAGGCCGCTCGTCTCGCGCAACACGTCCAGCTAACAACCCTTTTCCGTTTTAGAAGGGGATAACCTCGCTCCACCCTCGCTGAGCAAAGACTCTCCTCGCCTCACATTCGCGATCGTAACCGATATCGCTCGTCTCCGTCAAGGCTTCAGTTTCCGGGATTTCGGACCAAAATCCGCTGGCCCGGTAAAGATCCGGGGGGATGAGAAAACGTGATTGAATATCCGGAAACACCCCCGTCTCGGGGGCAAGAAGGCCCGTGCAACCGGTTCAAAAAAAAACGAGGCACCGCGATTGAGGAGAAATCTTTGCGAGTCGCGGTGCCTACGGAGTGGTATCAATAACAAAGGCTCGCGATGGACGCGAAAGCGCCATCGCCTTGAACACAAACACAACTCCCGGCATAACCGCACCCATCATGAATGCACCTACGCCTGCTGAGACGGTACAAGTATTCGGTTTTTCAAAGAAATCCTCAGCTCCACCCTCAGAATCGAGCCTGGACTCCTCGCATTCGACCCGTCATCTTAAGTCATCAACCGGCCGATTGTCAAGTGGGATCGCGGGGCCGAAAAGAGGGTGTCGTACCGACAGCGCAGCAGCGTTTCGGGCCTCACAGACGCAAGCCCGGGGGGGGCAGAATCCGATTTTTGGTCCATATTCTCGCCGCACAGGCCGATCTCAGACCCCTGGACGAAACGCGTGATTGATTGCGATACCGACCGAATCGAAGATTAGACCCTTATTACCGTTCTGGTTGATCTGGCGTTCCGCGGCGGCCAGTTGCCGAATCGATGAGCCGATCCGGCTGATGGACGATTGACGGGCCAGGGCGGCGACGGCGGGTTCATTTTCACAGGCCGCCGGCGGACGGCCGACCATCAAGCGCAGCGCGTCTCGAAAGACCGTCGAGACAACCGACAACACCAGGCACTGTGCCCGGCGACCCAAGGCCGTCTTGTCGGCCGCCAAGGCTTCTGAATCACCCTTGAATTCCTTGGCAATCTCGTCGCACAGCTCTATTAGATCCCGCCCGCCCGCGAACGGGTCTTTCGCCGCATGCTCCACCGCTCGAAACACGGCGGGCACCCTTTTGAGCAGATCCTCTTCGGACCGTTGGATGGCAAGGCCGAGACTGCCGTTCGTCAATTCCGCAAGGAACCGTGCCGCGGCCGGTTGGACCCCGCATTTTTCCACCAGTCGCCGGGCCACGAAATCCGCGGGAAGGGGTCGAAGCTGGATCTGCCTGCACCGCGATCGGGTGGTGGGAAGCAAGGCGTCTCCTGAAGAAGACAGCAGTATGAGGTAGCTGTGGCCGGGCGGTTCTTCCAGCGTCTTGAGCAGGGCGTTTTGGGCGCTGTCGTTGAGTCGATCGGCCTCGACCACGACATACGCCTTGGCCCGGCCTCGCGCCGGCCGGAGCCCGATGGGATCGATCAGAAAGTGCCGGATCACATCCACCCCGAGATCAATGGCCTTTCGCTTTCGAATCGCCTTGTCGGGGTGCAACTTGTTCAGGGTGCGATAAATCCGGTGAAAGTCGGGGTGGCTTCCGGCGCTAAACAACTCGCAATCGGTACACCGTCCGCACGCATTCAGCCAGGCATTGGGCGAACCGGCGCCCTCTTCCGGAGGCGGGGTCTCTCGCGGTTCGGCACACAAAAGCACGGCCGCCAGCCGCTCGGCCAGCATTTCCTTTCCCACGCCTTCGGGTCCCGACAAGACGATTGCGTGTGGGACCCGTCCGACGCGCAACGCCCGCTGTATCTGCCGGACGGCGGCGTCTTGGTGCATCACGTCAGAGAATAGCATCCACCACCGCCTTCAACACCCGATCGTAAACCTCCTCGGCGGAACCCCGACCGTCAACGATCGCGACCGGCGCGGGATAGTAATTCGGCAGCTCCAGAAAGAGTTCCCGCACGCGTTGATGAAACGCCAGGGGTCGGGCTTCCATCGAATCCATGTGCGTATCGTGAAACAGCCGAACCTGACCGTGAACGTCTCGGCCCTTTCGCTTCTGACCGGCCATTCGGCCGGTGCGATCGAAACCCTCCTCCGGCGGCAGGTCCAGCACGATTGTAAGATCGGGCCAGGTATCGTTGACGGCGAATCGAGCCAACTCGATGACGCGTTGGGGATCGAACCCGGCGGCCCCCTGATAGGCACAGGTGGCGGAGACGAAGCGGTCGCAAAGGCAGATCCGTCCCGCCGCGAGGGCCGGTTCGACGACATCCCGCATGAGTTGGGCCCTCGACGCCATGAACAACAGGGCCTCGCACCGGACGTCCATATCCGAGAGATCGTAGTCGAAGAGGACGTGACGTATTCGATCGCCGATTTCGGTGCCGCCCGGATCCTTGCCTTCGGCGAAATCGATACCGGCGGCGGTCAGCCCCTCCTTCATGAGGGCCAACTGCACACCCTTTCCCGCTCCGTCCACGCCGTCCATGACGACGAACTTTCCTCGCAGCCGTTCGAGACCTTGATCGGTCAAATCATCTCATCCCGTCGCTGGTAGATCGCCGAATAGACATCGGCCGCATTGTAGCTCGATCGTACGAAGGGCCCGGCGGCCACCGAGCGGAATCCCATGTCGCGGGCCTCCTCGGCTATTTCGTCGAATTCCCCGGGCGACACGAATCGCACGACCGGGGCGTGCAAATCAGACGGCCTCAAGTACTGGCCGACCGTCAAAATGTCTACGTCGACCGAGCGCAGGTCATTCATGGTGCGATTCAGCTCCTTGCGCGTCTCGCCCAGTCCGACCATCAGGCCGCTTTTCGTAAACATCTCGCGGGACCGCCGCTTCACCTTTCGAAGAACGTCCAGACTGCGGCGATACCCGGCCTGTGGACGGATCGACGGCGAAAGGCGCTCCGTTGTCTCCTGATTGTGATTGTAGATGTCCGGCCCGGCTTCGCAGAGGAGTCCGACGCATTCGTCGCGGGCGTGAAAGTCGGCCGGGAGCACCTCGATGACGCAATCGGGCGATTCGGCGCGTATCCGTCGCACACAGGCGGCGAAGTGCCCGGCGCCTTCATCGGGGAGGTCGTCGCGGGCCACCGCCGTTACGACCACGTGCCGCAACCCGAGTTCGGCGACCGCCCGGGCCAATCGCTCCGGTTCGTCCGCGGCCGGGGGGGCCGGCTTGGCGGTCTTCACCGCGCAGAAATGGCACCGCCGCGTACACCGATCGCCCAGGATCATGAACGTGGCATGACGCTTGGACCAGCACTCCGCCAGATTAGGACAGTGGGCCTCTTCACAGACCGTGGCCACGCCGCTGGCGGCGACGATTCGTCGCGTATGGGCCAGGACGTCGCCGGTCGGCAATCGCCTCTTCAACCAAGGCGGAAGCCGCCGCCGGCTCGGGCGGGATTGTTGCAACAGGGGCAGTTCCATTCGCAAAGGCTCGTCGGGCCGGGTCGTGCGTCGCTCGTCGCGTCGGCAAACGCAAGAGTATAGCTCCTGTCGGCCCGAGGTCGAATTCATATAATCCGACATCGGCTACAGTGCGATACAGAGCACCGGCCGCGCTTTCGATGCGGAGGTAACCCATGGACAAGCTCGAGCTCAAAACCGTCTTGTTTCCGACCGATTTCGCGGATCTTTCGGACCACGCCTTGGCATACGCCCGGTCTTTTGCCGAGTGTTTCGGCGCGAAGCTGCACGTCATTCACGTCGTGGACGAGGCCTTTCAGTATTGGATGGCGATGGGACCCAGCAGCCTGCCGGTCGGACCCCGGCCCGAGGAACTGGTCAGCGGTTCGCAGCAGACCATGGCGGCCTACATCCAGGAGCATCTCGCCGATACCAAGCTCGAAGTCGAGACGAAGGTGCTGGTCGGCAGGCCGTTCATGGAGATCATCCGATTCGCCCGGGAGAAGAAAATCGATCTCATCGTCATGGGCACGCACGGTCGCGGAACCATCAGCCATGCCCTCATGGGATCCGTCGCCGAGAAGGTCGTGCGAAAGGCCCCCTGCCCGGTACTTACGATCCGGCACCCCGAACACGAGTTCGCCATGCCTTGAAGTCTGTGCCTCCGGCCTTGCCGTGCG
>JAPULF010000039.1 GCA_027295245.1 Planctomycetota bacterium | reverse complement strand
TTGTCGCATACTGCGTCTATTTGAACGATGTCCCTGACGCCTGCCGGCAGTTTGTCATCGGTCGGTCGGGCAAACGCCTCCGGTTCGATGTCTTCGACGCCGCGGACCCGCGCCAGCCACATCGTGAACCTCGCCTTTTCTCGCGGCCAGTCCACGTTGATATGGTGGGCGACCATCGGACCGCCTTCCCAGGCCGGTTTGTAGTCGTCCAGAAACGCGCTCATGACCCGTCGCCCGAATTCGTCGCGGAAAATGACGACCCGCATCAGATAGGGCGGATCTCGGTCGATATGGTATTCCCGATCCGACACAAAGCCGCCGTCCCGCGTTTCCCGCATGTATCGCAGCTTGTCGTAGGTCTTGCCCCACACCCGATCGGGTCCGATCAATCCCTGTTTCGAAAGTCGCAAGTCGGCGAATCCCAGGGCGCTCACCAGATGGTCCGGCCGAATCCCCGCGCGATCGACACCCGGTTTGCCCACGTGCCGGTGACGGCCCCAGCGCATCACCCCCACTTCGGGCTCGATCCAGAACCAATAGTCGTCGTCGTTCGACCCGATCTGCATCACCTTGTTGCCGAGACCGGGCCGCAGGTCGATCAGCAAACGGCGGGGCCGATCAAAAAGAAAGCTGCCCTCCAGGTTGTACGGGTGTTCTTTGCCGTCGGAATCCTCGAACCGGGCCTTGACCGTAACGCTGTTCGACCACAGTGCCCGATCCAGCAGGCGGTTGTTGATTTCGATCGTTCGGATGATTTCGGCGTTGGTACGCGGTGTTCTCGGAAGGTCGGGCGGGATCGGTTCGTTGGGTGGAGGACAACCCGCAACGCACAAACAGGCCGCGACGAAAACGGAAGCAGCCCCCGCCCGCGAATGTCGGTATCGAGTCGTCGGCGTCTTCAACGGTGGCTCTAATCCCCTTCCGTTCGTTCGGGCGGATCGGGCACGGTCGAAACGGACGCGTGATCGATCGCGTCCGACGCCGACGGACCCGCGAGGATGGTGCTGAGTTCGGCGCTCAATTCCTGGATCTGCACCTCATTCAATTCCGGGTTTCGGACCTCGTGTACGCTCTTGTCCTTGGTGAGGCGCATCCGCCAAACCTCGGCGCCCTCGGCCCGCAGCGTCTGCTCATACTTGAGCAATCGTTTTCGCATCAGCATCAGGGCGAGCACGAATCGGAAGCGCTGCTTGAGCGGTTCTTCGGTCCCGCCCAGCCGCAGGAAGAACTCGACCAGGACCTCGTCGTCCACAAAGACCTTGCGGCGTTCGGTCTTCTTGGGAACACGGGCCTTGAAGTGACATACGGCGTTTTCCGGCGGGCCCGTCCAGCACTCCTCCGCGACGTCCCGACGCTCGAAGCCCGAGGCCGTTTCCACCAGCACCGTGTAAAACGCCTCGCCCTCGTTGAATCCTCGGCCGGACAAGCTGCACTTGCCCGCCGGCCGCGAGATTTCGAAGTCTGCCATCGGACCTCAACCCCCGCTCAATCTATCGGTCACGCGGGCTGCCCCGGAAACCTTCCGCTTGACGGCCGGCTTGTCCGGAACCGCTTCGAACTTCGGACGCTCCGGGTCCGGCGGAACCAGCGGCGCGGACTTGACCACCGTGTTGTGCTGCCGTTGACGACGGTAATTACGAATGTATTCCCAACTCACGAATGCCACGAACGCGAAAACGATCGCTCCTACCAACACATGGGTGGCGATTCGCGTCCCCCCCATGATCTCCTTGATTTGAGCGGGAAAATAGGAGCCCGCCCACACCCAAACCGGCACCGAGATCAGCGCCGCCGTGCCGTCGAAGGTCATGAACTTCCAGTAGGGCACGCGAAAGATGCCGGCCGTGACGAACATCACCGCCCGCAGCCCCGGCATGAACCGGGCCGCGAAAATGATCTTGGCACCATGCTGCTCGAACTTGTTACGGGCCTTTTCCAGCAACCACGGCTTCAGGATTCGTCGAAACCAGCGGTGCTCGACGATCTGATCGCCCCAGCGTCGTCCCAGGGAGAACATGATGAAGTCGCCGATCAGGACCCCGACCAGGCCCGTCGCCATCATCATATGAAGATTGGCGTGCCCCTCGCTGACAAGCCACCCGCCCGCCAGCAGCGGAATGTCCTCCGGCAGCGGAAGCCCCATTCCGGCGGCCAGCAGGACGACGAACAGGCCGATGTATGACCATTGAGCGATGTATTGGAAGAAAAGGTCTTCCACGCGGGATACTCCGTCCAAAGCGACTCTATCAAATGACCGTCGCGCGATAAAGCTCCGGTCGCCCGCCGCCGATTATAGCGTGCCTGCCGTTGAACTACCTACTCATCGGCCGGAACGGCCCGGTTGTTGGCCCGGGCTGTCGTCGGCTCGACCTTGGCCAGTGCCGACAGGGCCTCGTTTGCGGCGGTCCGAATGCGCTCTTCGCCGTCGGTCATCAACATCCGCAGCCAGGGCCCGCAATGCTCGCCGCCGTGTTCGATGACGAAGCCCACCAGCCAGAGTCGACGATCGGGCGAGAGTGTCGACAAGTGCTTCGATGCCTCGAGTTGCCCCACTTCGCCGAGCCGCAGCAGCCCGAGACATGCCTCGTCCACAACCGTTGCCGACGGCGCCGCCTTCAGGCATCGGCCGAGAAAATCGGCCGCCCGTTCGGGCGGTTGAACCTGCGCCAGGGACTCGACCGCGGCCCCCGCCACGGTTTCGCGAGGGTCGTTGGTCAGCGCGAACAGCGCGGTTCTGATACGATTCTTGGTCAGAAAGGCCTGCGACACCCGAATCGCCGCGACGTGCTGTCTTTCCGAGCTCCGGTTCCGGATCGACTTCAGGATCTCCGGAAAGAAGTAGCGGGCCAGCTTAGGTTTCTTAACTAGTTGACGGGTCACTTCGTCAAGCTCGTCATCGGTCCGGTTCTGAAGCGACGAGACCACTGCCCGCACCCGATCCCGATACGCAAACCGATCGTATGCCCGAAACGAGAGGTATGCGATCGATCCAACGATCGAGACCGTAAGGACGCACGCCGACAGCCCCACCAGCACGTGGCCCCACAGACCGTCGCGTCCGCCAATCCTGCTTTTGCCGAGTCTCAAGACTTCTCGCTCCGGTCATCTCCCGGCCCCGCGACGGGCCGGGCATCGATACCCTTTAGGGCGACGCAACACACCTACGGCGCAGCAATCCACATCGGTCGCCGCAATCCACGTCGGGCGTCGCGATCCACGTGGGGCCCATTCGACCATGATCCCGGCGGGGCTGCCATCTGACAAGTTTCTCGGCCCTGGGAGTCTGTGGCAAAGGGGGGACTGGCTCCGCGTCCAGCGGCCCTCCTGCTACCGAGAGCAACGGTCCGCGAATTGCCTGTCCCTTTTTGCCGTTTCGGTTAGATCGGGAGGTCTTCGGGTTGTTAGGCCGTGATTGCAGGGATAGCATTTTGTCGGAAGCGCGGGTGGCGGAACTGGCAGACGCGCAGGATTTAGGATCCTGTGGGGAAACCCGTGGGGGTTCGAATCCCCCCTCGCGCAATGACTCACCCTGTGGCACTGCTCTTCAACCGTTGGATCACCATCGAAAGCGTGTGTTCCACCCCGTCGCCCGGCCCGTCGCACTCAACAACTGCAGCGGCGCTGAAGATCACCGGCACGCCCAACCGTGGCTCGGCCGTTTGGCGGCCTACCATTTTTGCGTAGTGTCGATGTTGCCGTGATCCCCCGGCCTGGCGGCGCGAGATTCCTGACTGCATCCATCAGAATCACATTTTTCGGATACGGTTTGATCCGACGCGATTCGATCCGCAGTGTGTTCTCGCTCTGACTCGGTCTCCGTATGGCAAGGAGTATTTCGAAAAAGCATCGAAGCAAACGACGAACTTGGCGTCAATCAACCTCTTTGAGGAGAAGCGGCGGCTGGAGGAGGCTTTGAGGGTGGCCAGGAGAGCGCTGCGTTAGCGCCGAATCCTGCAAGGACGCCGGCGCAGAACAAAGGTGGCATTGCTGCGGGCTTTGCTCCGGACAGAACTGGACGCCTTATGAATGCCAAGTCGTGGGAGGTTTGGCCTGCGGCCCCTGTCCTGGCGGTTATAAATTAAGGTCGGTTTCATAATTAACACCGCGAGCACCTTGGGTAAAATACGTCTCCGAATACCTGGAAGTACCGGAACCGATTTCGATGGTATCGAGGAATGTTGACATGACTCTCAAACTCGCTTTCCTGCCGTGGTTCGCCCTCCCGATCTTGAGCGGCCTCGCCTTGGCCGACGGTCCGCCGGACGACGCGAAGTTGCAGGCCGTCCTCGGCGCGTCCTACGACCTGTCCCGGCGACTGGCGCCGGCGGACAGCCGCTACTACCACTTCGAGTCCAGCAACGCGATGTTGTACATCAGCTCCGGGCCCAAGGAGTCGCTCAAGCGTTACCGCTTCTTTCTCGAGATGCGGCCGAAAGGCCGCGACGAGCAGGGCCTCTACCACTGCCACATCAAGAGCTATTACGTGACGATTGGCGACGCCAAGCCGGCGAAGGTCGAAGGGCTAAGCAGCTACGACTACAGCTTCGCCCCCGGCACGACGGGCTACGACGACAAGGGGCAGCTCTTCGGTATCTCGCACGACGACTTCAGACGCGCCAGCGTCGGCGGCACGGCGCTGGATAAGATGGAGGCCTTCATGCTCTACATGGGGTTGATCGACTTCCACACCTTCGAGGCATTGCTCGGCGATCCGAACGTGCGCAAGCTAACTCGTATCGGGCAGCGCGCGATGCTTGCCGATGTCGGCCGCGACCTGCCAGTGGAC
>JAPULF010000389.1 GCA_027295245.1 Planctomycetota bacterium | reverse complement strand
ATCTGTCCGACGATGGTTGCCGTCATGCCTTCGTCGAGGTTCTCGACGGTGCGGCATTCGCGACGCTCGTATCGCATGGGCAGGTGTTCCAGCAGATCGCCGGCAGTCTCGATGCCGAGCTTGGACAGGGCGGCGGCCCTGCCGGGACCGACACCAGGCAGAAACTGGACGCTGTCCTGCAGGGAGAGTCGAGGTCGGGCGGGTTCGTTCATTTGGGTGGCGGCGGGATGATCAGCTTCATGCCGACGGGGATATTTCGGGGATTCGAAATGCGATTCCTGTTCGCGTAATAGATCCGACGGTATTGCTTGGTATCGCCGTAGTATTTCTTGGCCAGGCTGAAAAGCGTATCGCCGGAAACGACCCTGTGCGTTCGGGCCGCCGATTGATCCGAAGGGTCAACGGCGGGAAGTGGCGCCGCGTCACGCGGTTTCCGCTCATCGCCGGCTGCCGGGCCGGCTTCCCGCGTGGGTTGGGTGGTCGGCTGCGGCGCCCCGCAACCGACGGCAACGACGTTGATCGCGACGATCACGAGAACGCGCCGGCTTCCCGCCACGGTCACAGGACGCGCCGTTTGGGAAAAACTCGATTTCACGGTTCCTCGAATCTCCGATCTCCTCTCATATTATATCGGATTGTCGCACCTGCAATCGGTCCGTGTCAACGAATTGCGGCATGGGCGACATGATCGATATAATCTGCCGCGCTCGCCGCTGGCGCCGGCCGACCGATTTCAGCGAGGAATGTTTGGTGAATCATCGAAATACTTCGAAACCATTTGAACCCGCCCGCGGGTTGTCGCTGTGGGCGTTTGCGCCGTTTCTCGCAGTGCTGCCGTGGACCGGATGCGTCCAAACCCAACGTCCGGCGGATATCCCACTGGGATCATGGGAGGGCGGCGGGACATTTCTATACGAAAAGTGGACGTCGGAGGAAGGTGACCCCGACCCTGCCCAACCAACGTCGCTGCACAGGAGCTACACGACCACCTTGACGACCCGCCGTGTGTCGGTGCAGGGCCGGCAGGTCGTTGAATTGGAAATACACTCCCGGCGGGGCAGCCTTCCTGAATTGGGCAACGAGACCCACATCATTGCCGGCTTGAGCGAGGTGAAAGTGATTTCCGAGTTCGCAAGGCTCTACCGCGTGGGATACTACACCTTCAATCCCAACGACGATTACGTTCGGCGGTTGAGCGACTCGGCGCCGCCCATCGGGGCCAGTTGCTTCGCCATCAACGGGGAAATCGTTCTGCACGTTTGCTACGAGGAGGGATTTGCCGATACCTTCCGGTTCCGCAGCGATCGATTATTCAAGGACGGGGCATTTTACAATCCCGATGAGGGATTCATCAGTTGGAGTGAGGCGCTCCTACCAGTGAAGTAATGCGACGAACACGGTCCGAGCGAGCTGGTCCAAGGTAACGCGCCTGAACGGAGAGAGATTCATGTCACTGCTGGTTACTGGAACGATCGGAATCGACACCGTCGAAACCGCCCGCGACAAGGCCGAAAATGTGCTCGGCGGCTCCGCGGCCTACTTCGCCTTTGCCGCACGCCTGCTCGCACCGGTCAGATTGGTCGGGGCCGTCGGCGACGACTTTCCGACGGCCTTTCGCGATGCCCTGAATGACCCGTCGATCGATACGTCCGGACTCGAGACCCGGGCCGGATCGAAGACCTTTCGATGGCACGGAAAATACCTCGAGGACATGAACCAGCGCGAGTCGATTTCCACGGACCTGAACGTGGTTGCGGAGGCCCCGCCCGCGATTCCCGAGTCGTTTCGGGACAGTCCATTCGTGTTTCTGGCCAACACCCATCCCGCCGTGCAATACGGATTCATCGATCAACTCGACTCCCCCGGATTCGTGGTATGCGACACCATGGACCTCTGGATCAACGAGTTCCGAGACGATCTGCTCAAGACGCTCTCCCGGGTCCACGGTGTCGTGTTGAATGACGGGGAAGCCCGCATGTTGACGGGCAAGGACGATCTGTTCCGCGCCGCCCAAGCCGTGCTCGATCTCGGACCGACCCTGGCGGTCATCAAGAAAGGCGAGCACGGGGCCATGCTTGTGACGCGGGACGACCTTCTCGTGCTGCCCGCATTTCCGACGTCGTCGGTCGTCGACCCGACCGGCGCCGGGGACAGTTTCGCCGGCGGCATGATGGGCCACCTCGCGGCGACCAATCGAACGGACATTGCCGCCGTGCGATCGGCGATCGCGTGGGGAACCTGCGCCGCATCGCTGACGATCGAAGCGTTTTCGGTCGATGCGATTCGGGCGGCGGACCGCGAGGCACTGGCGCGGCGGCTGGCCCGTTTTCGCTCGAGTCTGGCATTTGACTGAGTTCGGCCGGCAGCCGGAACGGGACCGCGAGCGCGGAGTATTTCGATCGGGCCATGCGCACCTTTGTCGCCATTGATCTCGATGACACCGTGGAGCGGCGAATCGCCGCCCTGCAGCGCAAGCTGCAGCAGCATTGTCCGGAATCCGGAATCCGCTGGACCGACCCGGGGAAGATTCACATTACGCTGAAATTTCTAGGCGAGACCTCGGACGAGCAGGTCGCGCGCATCTCTCGGGCACTCGACGAGGTAGCGGCAACCTGTCGGGCATTCGACGTTGGCTTCCGTGGTATCGGGACCTTTCCGCCGAGCGGTTCCGTTCGGGTCCTGTGGCTCGGGATAGAGGACATCGACGGCGCCCTGGCCGACTGTCAGTCCCGATGCGAGGAATGGATCGGCCCGATAGGCTTTCCGCCGGAAAACCGCAAGTTTGCGCCGCACCTGACGCTGGCACGAAACAAGAACCCCAAAAACTCCGATCGTGTTCGAGCGGCGATGGCGCAGTGTGAGTCAACCGAGCGCCTCGTGCAGTCGGTCGAAAAACTCGTCTTCTACCACTCCACCTTGACCGGCCAAGGCCCGATGTACGAGGCCCTGAGCACGCACAAGCTCGGATCGTAGGTCATCGGGGTCTCGCGCAGCGTCGACGCGGTTCAATCCTGGTTGTCGCATACTGCGTCTATTTGAACGATGTCCCTGACGCCTGCCGGCAGTTTGTCATCGGTCGGTCGGGCAAACGCCTCCGGTTCGATGTCTTCGACGCCGCGGACCCGCGCCAGCCACATCGTGAACCTCGCCTTTTCT
>JAPULF010000388.1 GCA_027295245.1 Planctomycetota bacterium | reverse complement strand
GACATCGCCGCATTTATCATCAATGTCATCCCAAAATGCGAGCATCGCCTGGCCGCCCCCGAATGCGCTACTGCTCGGGATCGGCTCATTTAGTGGCGGCAAATTCTCGTTGGGGACATTGCCAAAGCCGACTCCGCCGTTGTTGCCAATCACGACCGCTCCGGTAGGATAGACTATATTGCCGATCGTCGTAGTTCGCACCGCTACGGCGTCGTCCGCGAGCATCAGTTGCTCACCCGTCCCTGTGATGTCGATGAATGAGCCCGGAAGATCGGTGACGATCTGAACCGTTTGCGCAGCCAAGTGCAGCGGTAGGCTGAGCCCGAACGCGGCCGAGAAAACAATTCGATTCAAAGCAAGCGCCCTCCTCGCGAGGTTTCGAGGTGCTCAAACTCGAGACTCCGGCCGCTTGTCGTTCACCCGTTGTTCTCGATACCCACAGCGGCTCAGCACCCAATGGATTATACTCGATCCGAACCCCGACCGCCTGTTTTAGGGGAAAGTTATCGGGCAACTTGTCTCCGATCGACCCACCTATTGGCGACAGGCACACGGGTTTCGGCGATTTCTCTCTCCGTCAGGATGCCATAATACATGCCATGATAAATGCCATGATAAATGCCATGATACCAATGTCGCTTGTTTTGCGCTTTTCCTATCGGGGAGAGATGAGGGGTGCGCGCGCATGGCTCTTCAGATCGCCCCCAAAGTCTGCCCGCCCCGGCTGCGCTTGCCCATATCCAACCGGGTACGCCGAGTACACTGCGAAAAACGGAACGACCAAGCGAATGGGACGATCATCCATGGCGTAAGGTCTTGCTTCCAGAATATGACGAGCAACCGATTGCGCCCGCATTGCGAGGGCCTGCGTTTCCAGCAACTGCGAGTCCCAACCGGCCTGGGGTCGCCCTAGCCGGCACTGAAGTCGATCTGCCGCAAATTCTCCTCCAAGCCGGGGAAACGGATTGCGGCCCCCTACGTTCATCTCGGAAGGGCCGCTACGATTGTGCCCCGGCACGATTCCGACGACGTCGATTGGAGACTCTCTTGACCGACGGCATGGAAACCAACCACCACGCAACGACCTTCCGTGCCTGCCCATGCTGCGGACTCGCCCAGCGGCTGCCCAAAGTCCCGCCACGGATGCGGGCCTGCTGCGTGCGTTGCAATACAGGTCTCCACAAGCGATCAACCATCATTCGGGGCAACAGTCGGGCCGCGGCCATCGCCCTCGCCGCACTGATTCTGTATCCCGTGGCCGTCACCCAGCCCATGCTGCAAGTCGAGCGATTCGGCCATCGGCACGAGTCCAGCATTATCGAGGGAACGATCACCCTCCTCTCCGGAGGCCAGCACTTCGTCGGCCTAGTTGTACTGCTGTGTTCCGTCATCCTGCCGTTGGGCAAGCTCGTGTCGCTTTTGGTGCTCTCCGCCGGAGGATTCATGATGCGACCGCGGCACCGGGCGTTGACCTATCACATCGTCGAATTCTCCGGACGATGGGGCATGCTGGATGTCCTGCTGGTCGCGGTCCTCGTAGCGGCCCTCAAGATCGGCGATCTCGTCGACGTCACGGCCGGACCGGCGGCCTACGCCTTCACCACCGTCGTCCTGCTAAGCCTTCTTGCAACCGCCGCCTTCGATCCGCACAGTCTGTGGAAGGGCCAGCCGGTTCACACGCGTCCGACACCGAGCGTCTCGACAACCGAGAGGATCAAATGACCGCCACCGACCGAGACGAGACCAAGACCGATCCTCCGCCGGAGTCCGGCAACGACCGTCCTGGGCAGCCCGCGGCCGCCTCCCCGTCCGACGACGAAGCCGCCGCAAACGACCCGGTCGACATCCCGGTCGCGGCACTCCAGCCCGAGCGCCGCGTATCGTGGCTCTGGATCATGCCGTTGCTTGCCGCCGGGTTCGTCGCATGGATTGCATACGGCGCATGGTCGCAGCGCGGCGTATTGATCACCGTTCAACTCGATCGGGGACACGGCCTCGAACCGGCAGCCGAAGTCCGCCATCGCGGAATCGCCGTCGGTCGGGTCGAGTCCGTGGCGCTCTACGAGGGACTCGACGGGATTCTCGTGTCGGCCCGACTGAATCCCGAAGCCGAACACCTCGCCCGGGCCGGGACCCGGATTTGGGTGGTCCGTCCCAAGTTGGGTATCTCCGGCGTGGTCGGTCTCGAAACCGTCGTCGGACCACGGTATCTCGCAATCCTGCCGGGCGACGGACCCCCGCAGCAGCATTTCGTGGGTTTGAACGAGCAACCGATTCTCATGGACGTTCAGCCCGGCGACCTCGATGTCATCCTGCAAACGAATCGCAAAGGAAGCCTGCGACCGGGCGCCCCGATTCTGTACCGCCAGGTCCCGGTCGGCGTGATTCTGTCCGTCGGCCTGACAGGCGACGGCGGCGCCGTCGAGGCCCGTGCCCATATCCACAAGGCCTACGCCCAACTCGTCCGGCCGGAGACGCGATTTTGGAATGCAGGCGGCGTCGAGGCCAAAATGAGCATACGGGGCCTTTCATTGAGTATGGAGTCCGTCGAGTCGCTGGTCATCGGCGGCGTCGCCCTGGCCACGCCTCCCAACGCCGGTGAAATGGTTCGAACCGGCCACCGCTTCGAACTCGTCGCCAAACCGCAGGAAGAATGGTTGAATTGGCAGCCACTCGTCGTAATCGGATCATCGCTCCTTCCGCCGGGCGCCCCGATGCCGTCACCCATGCGGGCCACCCTCGGCGGCACAAAGGGTCGGATATTCAAATCCGAACGCTTCTATCGCGGCTGGGTGCTTCAGACCGAACGCGGACTGCTCGGGCCGGCAGAGCTGCTCGATCCATCCGAAGACCTGAATCGCGACACCGTCGTTCTGGAAGTCGCCGGCGACACCGTTCCGCTCACTGCCGACCCGATCTGGTCTTCAGGAGGCATTGCAATTCTCGACGTGTCCGTCACGCGAAACATCTGGCCCGCGGACCTGCGACGGGTACCGACCGCGCCGGAGGATTGTCTGGTTGTCGCCGATTCAGGCGGAACGCCGCTTCCACTGGTCGCGACCCGCCTTGTCGCGAGCGAGCAGGGCTGGAAGATCGACCCCGCCGTCGCGGTGGACGCGTCGCTGCACGGTGCTTGCGTTCTGGCGCGAAGCGACGGCAAACTCGTGGGGATCGTGCTCGTTGAAAAAGACATCGCGCGAGTTGCGCTTCTCGGCGAAGCGAGTGCCGGCCACGAATAAATATATACCCTAGCCTGTATAAGCGTGTATTCCCCAGATCGGCGGCGATGCCTTGGTCGGAGTTGTCGACGTACCGCCCACGCCGCCAAGCCTATGAACACGAACACTGTTGTGGAATGGGTAGAATGGCTGTTCTGCCAGTAGCCGCCCACTTGATCAATCCGGCTACAATCGTCACCGTCTAGCGACCTTACAACCGTGATGCTGACGAAAGTTGAGATGTGACCACACACAGGTAGACTTTGCCCCTTTGCCAATCCGCCGGGAGGTGCCAGACTGCGAGATGCAAACACATCGACGTCGCCGGTGGTTACACAATGACACCGTCAACGGATATCCCTCCGGCATGAATTCGCGGCCCCTCCAGGGAGCCGGGGATCAACCGAGGCGGTCATGCCTCCCACCATTGCGGCGAAAATCGCGGAGGCTGCCAAAAGATGACCGCCGAACGCGCGGCCGTCGGCGTCGCATCCAACCGATACCTATTAGCGTCATCGGCAGCATGAACCCGTCTATACCGGGGGTGCAGCCGCATAAGTCCATCTCAGGTGGGTCCTGGACAACGGGAGGGTCCTGGACAACGGGAGGTGGTCCCGTCACAGTGACTTCGAAGATACACGTTATTGTTATGCCCGTATCATCCGTCGCCGTCGCGGTCACGATCGTCGTCCCAACCGGAAACACCGACCCAGGCTCGGGTTCAACGGTAATTGTCGGGATGCCGAACCCGTTGATCGTTGTTGGCGCGCGAATAGCGAAAACGATGCCTGCTTCTGACGTGGACTCAATTACTGAATCTTCTGGGCAATCCGTAAAGGCCAACAGCGAGTCGCACGCGACGTGCATGTCGTTCTGCACCGAGCCGGTGCAGGGGGCCGTAGCGTCGGCGGTCAACGTAAGCGTCACCGCGCCCGTGGTTTTGTCCGCGGCGCCGGGGGTGTAGACTGCATTCAACAGGCTGTCGTCGTCGAAGGTCCCGTCACCGGAAGTGGTCCACTGCGTACCTGAGGCATCCGTCGCCGAGCCGGCCAGTTGCACGGTGTCGGTGTTGCAGGCCGGCTGGTCGCGGCCGGCGTCGACCGTCGGGCTGGCGATAGTGACTTCCATGACGTCCTGATCCGAGCCGGTGCAGGGGGCCGTAGCGTTGGCGGTCAACGCAAGCGTCACCGTGCCAGCGGCGATGTCCGCGGCGCCGGGGGTGTAGACCGCATTCAACAGGCTGTCGTCGTCGAAGGTCCCGTCACCGTCCATGGTCCACTGCATACCTGAGGCATCCGTCGCCGAGCCGGCCAGTTGCA
>JAPULF010000387.1 GCA_027295245.1 Planctomycetota bacterium | reverse complement strand
CCACACGCGAAGCGGCTCCGCCAAGTGGCTGAACGAGATCTCGCAAAGGAACCCGGTTTGGATTCATACGCAGGACGCCGGTCGCATGGGCCTTTCGACGGGCGATCTGGTCCGCGTGAATACTGACATTGGTCATTTTGTAGACCGCGTTTGGGTGACTGAGTCCATTCGCCCCGGCGTTGTCGCCTGTTCGCACCACCTGGGCCGCTGGCGCCGGGCCTTCGATCCGCCCAACAGTCGCTGGAGCGGGTCGGTGGTTGCGGTCGAGGACGTCGGCGACGGAAAATGGAAGATGCGCCAAACACAGGGTCCGGGACCCTTTGAGAGCGACGACCCGGACAGTCGACGCATCTGGTGGCGCGAAGGCGGCGTGCCGCAGAACCTCACGTTCCCGGTCCATCCGGACCCGATCAGCGGCATGCACTGCTGGCACCAGCGCGTCATCGTCGAGCCGGCCGCGAAAGGTGATCGTGCCGGCGACGTCGCCGTGGATACCGCCAAGTCGGCCGAGGTGTTTCGAAACTGGCTGGCGAAGACTCGCGAGAATAAGAATGCCGACGGATTGCGCCGACCGCTATGGTTCAATCGGCCGTTGCGACCGACCGACGCGGCCTATTACCGGTAGCGGGGCCGTTCTCGCGAAACAGCGAGCGGGCCGGCGAGGGCTCCGTCCGGGCGATCTCCTCGGCGATTCGAATAGCCTCGTGGGCCGAACCGAACACCTCCCGAGTCGTTTGCAACAGGAATCGCGGGCGAATCGTCTTTCCCAGGTCGCTTACCAGTACGGTCGCGCGCATCTTTTCGGTCAGACCGCAAATGATCAGCGTACCGCCATCGCGGATGTAGGCTTGTGCCACCCGCGTCAGGGCCGAGACTACCGAATAGTCAATCTGGTGGGTCCGGCGCATACGCAGGATGGTGACCCGCGGTCGCCGCTGAAACACCGTCCGAAGGGTGTCGGCCATGTCTTCGGCATGCGCGAAGAACAACGGGCCCTCGATCTGCAGCATGGTGATCGCGCTCGAGCCGGTTTGTTGATCGACTCGATGCTCGGAAAACGCGTGGCCGGTGCTCGCCACCATCTCGAACAGGTGCAGGCGGCTCACGCGCCGCAGGAAGATCGCGATCGAAACCGACAATCCGATCACGATCGCCCAGTGAATGGGTAGGACAAACACGCACAGAATCATGATCCCGAGCACGACGCGATCCCGCCGTTCTCGCCGAACGATTTGCAGGAATGCCTTCCATTCGACGAGCGACCACGCCGTGGCCATCAGCAGTCCGGCAATGGCCGGCTTTGTGATTCGTTCCGCCAGCGGCGCCCCCGCGAGAACGATGGCCGCGACGGTGATTGCCGCGATGATTCCCGACATGCGCGTTCGGGCTCCGGCCATGTCGTTGAGCCCGGATCGCGCGAAGCTGCCGGCGCCCGGAAACCCGTGAAGACATCCGGTTGCCACGTTCGCCAAGCCAAGGGCCAGTAACTCGCGGCGCGAATCGATCTTCCGGTGGTCGCGTGTTGCGAAGGACTTGGCAATCGCGAGCGTCTGAATGATCCCGACGATTGCGATCGCGCCGGCGCCCACGACGAGATCCGTGCCGAATACGACGCCGTCGAACGAGGATAGTCCGGGCGGCAATTTCCGAGGGACACTTCCAATCGTCTGGAGGCCCAAGTCGATTCCGGCGCGCTCGAAGAGCCACACCACTACACCTCCGAATAGCAGCACGACAAACGGCATGGGGAATCGGGGGAGAACCCGGTTTCCGAGTAGTATGAGCGTCAACGTGGCGGCCGCCATTATCACGGCCGAGAGATTCATTCCACCCATTCGAGTGAGCGTGTCCAGAAGAATCCATATCAGCGTCGGTTCGTGAGTGGATGCGACTCCGAAGAACGGGGGCAGTTGGGATCCGAAGATCAGGATCGCCGCGCCCGCCGTCAAGCCGATCAAAACGGACCGGGACACAAACTTGGCAAACTGCCCGATCTTCAAGATTCCGCCGACGAACGTGAATAGACCGACCAGGATCGCGAGGACACCCGCCGTCGCGGCACGATGTTCGGGGTTTTTGGCGGCCACCGCCAGGATCGCAAAGACCATGGTGCTGGTGGTAACCGCCGGGCCGATGTTGAGCTTGGGCGTTGCGGACACCGCCGCCCCGACCAATCCCATCACGACCGCGGTGTACAAGCCCGCCGCCGGCGTCAGCCCTGCAATCGTTGCAAATGCCATGCACTGCGGGATTGCAACCAGCGCGACCGTCAGGCCGGCCTGAAAATCTCGCCCGATTGTTCGTCCGTCGTGAGTAATTCGGTCAACCGCCTCGGCGTGCATTTGTCCCATCGTGAGGGAGGGCCCGCGCCGCCGTCAAGGCCAATTTCCCTCAGGCATGTTGCAGCTTGGATTGGTCGCGTTCAATCCGGGATTGAGTCACGCTAAGCTCGTCGGGTCGAGCGAGGGTATCGTGCAGCACTGAGGTGAAACTGAAATCATGGCGGGCTGATCACGAGCAGGGAGGCTTCGACATGGGCAGGTCGGCTTCGGGTTTCGCGAATTCGGGTGAACCGGGTGCGAGGATCGAGTCGTTGCTGCCGGCGGGCGTGAACACGCATCCCTTCGGCGGCGGTCGGCCGCGCAGGCCTGACCGCTGGCCAATTGATACCTGGTATTCGCGCGTC
>JAPULF010000386.1 GCA_027295245.1 Planctomycetota bacterium | reverse complement strand
GCCGAGGACGGCGACCGCAAGCCCGACAAAGATCGTGACGGGGTCCGGCAGTCGATTGCCCACCCGCTCAACGACGTCGAGGAATACACTAAGCGTGCTTCGCGGCGAGTTGATTCCGTTTGCGTTGATATTGTTCGTCATGAACTTCCCAGAACCCCGCCCGAGCCGGGCGGCGTGGCGGGTATTCTGGCGGAAAGACGAGGGTTTCCGCAAACGTCGAAGCCGCACGGTGGGTGGGGCAACTCACGACCGGCGGAACGAAGCATCGGCGGGCGGGCGTGTGCGTTCGGAGGATTGTCGGGGGCAACTGGACAGATTGGATGGATCCGGACCGGGCGGCGTGTCAATCTGCGTTCCTTCCGGGCCGTGATTAGTCTTCGGCAGCTCCGGTCTCGACCGGGTCGACGATCCGGTCGGTGTGTTTGATTCTTACGAGTCGTCTCTGCGTCATTTGTCTGATCATCAGTTTCAAATCGCCGACCTGATCGATCAGCTTCTCGAATTCTCCGACATTTCCGATGGGGACGTTGTTGACGTGCGAGATTATTTCCTGCTCTTCTATGCTGGCGACGGCCGCCTTGCTTCCCGGTTCGATCTTGGAGACGATCACACCGGGATCGTCCGGCCCGGCCTGAAAGTGGCGCCGGACTTCGTAGGTCAGATCCCGCACCGTCAATCCGAGTGCTTCGGACTTGTAGCGCGGTGCGGACTCGAAGTGCGGGGGACTCTCGGTAATGACGTGATCGATGTAGGCCCGTTTATCGTCGCGGAACATCTCGATTCGAATCTGCTTGCCGAATCCGAGGTCGGTCAGTATGCGGCTAAACTCGTTGAGTACGGGGGGCCAGTCGTTATCGTAATACGGTTCCCACTGGTCGTTCGAAACGTCGATCGGCTTGGGCAGACCCTCCGCGTGCAGGCGCAGCAGGATGGAGCCCTGTCCGATTCCGGCGGCCTCGGCCGGCGAGCCAGGGTATACGTACGACACCAGCGCCCCCATTCGTCCGTCGTTGGTCAGGTCTGAAACTCCGTTTGCACGGGCCAGTTCGCGGTCCAGTCCCTGCAATACGACGCCCAGCCATGCGACTCGGTTTTCGCGCTCGGAAGAGCGTGGAGCGTTGCCAGGGTCCAGTCCGCGTCCATCGCGTTCCAGGCCCGACAGAATGTACGGCAAGGGCGTCACGACGGTCGTTTCTTGATCCCTCCTTCTCCGCTCGAACGTTACTTTTTCACGGATTGCAACCGGCGCCGCCAAGAGGTCGCCGTTGGGGTCAAACAGGAAGACGTTTTCACTCTTGCCGGGGATTTGGGGATAAATGCGCCCCTGCCACCTTGCAGCATACGCCGCAACTCGTCGGTGTCCGAGATAGGTCACACGGCCTTCGCCTTGAAGTGCAATCTCCGCCGACAAGAGCAATCGGTTCCTGGTTTCACGAATGTCGGCCCGCGATATATTCGGTGATTGCTGAAGAGGTGTTTCGAGCGTCGCCAGAAAGCAACCGAAGTCTCTCAGAGTTCCCGCAAACGAGGCCGACACCGGTTCACCGTCGGCGCGATGGACGACGATCTTTTCGAGGCGTGCCGTCACATTCGGCTTCAGGTTCGAAATCACGAGAATGCGATCGGAGTCGACCAGGACGCCGAGGACGTTGCGCAGTGCCGCGTCGTCGTCGTATCCATAGCCCCAGGAACTACCTGACGTGTCGTCCTCGCGGGGGCTGCGGAATTCGAGTGAAATACGCAAGACACCTCGTTCGCCCCATTTCTTCAACTCGACCAGAAGATCGGCCATCTCCTCGACGGAGATCATCGGCCAATCCAAAGGTGAGCGTTTCCAGGAATCATCCACCGGCAACTCGTTTTTCATGGAAAGCGCCGCGGGCGTACCTTTCTCGTCGACGATGACGCCCGTCTCGGACACGGCGACGAATCGGCGACCTCGGTCCGTCAGCGAAACGGTCATGGGCAGGGACTTCATGGTCGTTTTCCACGAACCGTCCGTCTTGGCATGATCGACGATGAAGTAAGGCGCGGCCGCCGCTGCATCGAACGTCAATGGAATCGAACCGGAAATCGGTTCGTCGATTTCGAGCAGAAGGGCGTTCTGACCGGAGTAGTAACCGATGATTTTTGCCCCGACCGACCGATTATGTAGGCCCACATCGATCTTCCCGATAAATCGGGTTTCGATGGCCAGGTCCGTCGTGATCACCCGCCTCGCCGAGACCAGAAACCCGGCGACTTCAAGCGGGCGCTCCTCCATGACGAGAATTCCCCCTTGATTGAGGATGTGGGTACGACCGCATTTCGGGCAACGCTCCACCCTTCCAAAGATCGGCTCGTTTCCCTTGTCGTAACGCAGGGTGTATTCCACGGCAACAAGTGACGGCCCCAACGTATCGATAACGGGAACTTGGAGGGCCGGTGAAATCGGCTTCTCCGACGCTTGGCAAAGCGGCGCCGCCGCGGAAACGAGGATTACCAAGACTGCGGTGTTCATGGTCGACTCCGGTTCGCTACTCGCGTTCGTATTCTCGCGAGATATCGAGCACCGTTTGGCGCATCAGGCCGTTTCGAAGCACTGTCAGAACCAGGCGGGGCTTTTTCTCAATGTTCTCGAGCGACTCGGCGTGAATCCTTCGGAGGTCGTCGAGCGTGACCACCTCGTGCCGATCCACTTTCAGCAGAATATCGTGCCACAGCAGGTTGGTGTTCCTTGCGTTGCCGGGATACTTGAGGCCGTAGATGTATACACCCTTCTGGCGGTGGAAATACAGGTCCGCATTCTCGAATTGATTGATCGTCTTCACGGTCAGGTCCCAACGCGGGCATGCCAGCGCGTCGCCCTCGACGCTGCCTTTTTCGCGCGGTGTCAGTTCCAACGCAATCGTCTTGCCCTTGCGCACAAGCTCGATCGAGGCGACCTTGCCTTTTTCCAACAGGCCGAACGCGCGCCGGATGGACGGCAGGTCTTCCGACGAGAAAGCGGAAACCGACTTGCCGTTGACCCGAATCAGTCGGTCGCGCGTTTGAATTCCGGCTTGCCGGGCCGGGCTGTCGGGATCGGTGTCGGCCACGATCACCCCTCGGTCGGCTTCGAAATATATGTTGCGATCGAAATCACGGAGCGGCTGAAACCGCAGGCCGGTCCAACTCCAATGGGCTTGCCCGTGTTCTCGCAATTGCGGGACGATAAGACGCGCGGTGATGGACGGAATGGCGAATCCCATGTCGCCGCCGAACATGATGCCGCGGGTGTTGATTCCGATGATTTCGCCGGCGGTGTTGACGAGCGGGCCGCCCGAGTTGCCCGGGCTGATGGCGGCGTCGGTTTGGATCCAGAGGCTGTATTCGCTGTGCTCCGGCAGGTAACGGCGCGTGCACGACACGATGCCGATGGACACCGAGCGGTTCATGCCCCAGGGCGCCCCCATCGCCATCACGAAGTCGCCCTCGTCGAGCCGGCTCGAGTCTCCCAGCGTGGCGTGCGGCAACGGAACATCCTCGTCGGCCACTTTGAGCTTCAGCAGCGCAAGGTCGGTGTCCTTATCGCTTCCGACGACTTTGGCATCCATGGCCCGGCCATCGAAGAGTTGGCATCGCACCTCAGTCGCCTTTTCGACCACGTGCCAGTTGGTCAAAACCTCCCCGTCGCAGGAGATGATGACGCCGCTTCCGGATATCGATTCCGACGTCTTTTCGCCCTCCTCGAGGCTTTCGCGGATGACTTTGATATAGACCACCGCCGGAAAGACCCTGTCGGTGGCGCTCTTGACGATGCGTCGAAAGTCGGGGGCGGCCGAACCGGCGTCCGTTCCAGGCGACGAACTCGGGGGCGAGGCCGAGACCGCCGCGGAGGCGAACAACGTGCAACACGCTGCAATTGATCTGGATGTTTTCATAACCCGTACCGAATTATACCCCGGGCTCGTTGACATATTGAAAAAAGACCTCCTAGGATTCGCCGGGCCCGTGGCGACACGATGGGATGCACACACCGCTAGCCGAACTTCGGGCCGAGCCCCAGTTCGCGGCGAATCACGGTCAGTTGGCCCGCATGCATGCCCTCGTGCCAGGCGATCGTATTGATCAGAACCCCGTACGACTTTGCGAAGACCTGCCAGTCCTCCGGCAGGGCGGCGGCGAGCCGTTCCCCGCTCATCGATAGAAACCACGCTACAAGA
>JAPULF010000385.1 GCA_027295245.1 Planctomycetota bacterium | reverse complement strand
CCCATGGCGTCGTCGTAGGCCTCGGCCATGTACTTGCCTTCGCCGTCACCGCCGTTGAACTCCGAAAGGGCCTTGTCGATCAACTCCGTCGAAGAACCTTTACGCTCCGCAATCAGCTTGAGATTCTTCAAAACCGGTTCGAGAACGAACGCATCGTTGGGGCGCCCCCGGGTGTGGATGTCATGGATCTCCTCGACAATCGCGTCGTACTTGTCGTCCACCGTCTTGTAGATGCGATCGTTGAAGTCCATGCGGTTGACCGGGCGGTTCGTGGGCACCGCCACCACGTCGAGCTTGTAGATCTTCATGAACTCGTCGGCCTCGGTCATGGCCGTACCGGTCATGCCCGCAATCTTGCCGTACAGTTTGAAGAAATTCTGGAGCGTGATAGTGGCTAGCGTCTGTGACTCTTCCTTGACGCGCACGCCCTCCTTGGCCTCGACCGCCTGATGTAGCCCGTCGGACCATTGCCGGCCCTGCATCAGACGGCCGGTGATGGGATCGACGATGATGACCTCGCCGTCCTTGACGACGTAGTCCACGTCCCGTTCATACACCGCATAGGCCCGAACGGAGTTCTCGATCAGGTGGGGCCACTCCATGTTGGCCCCGACGTACAGCGAGCCGACGCCCAATTGCTCCTGCGCGACGGTCACTCCATCGTGGGTAATCCCGACGCTCTTGCGCTCCTTGGCCACAACGTAATACTGGGTGTGCCCGATGGCTTCGGCCTCGTCCTCGTTGATCCAATTCGGATCGGTCTTGAATTTCTTGACGGCTTCGGGGAACTTCGGCAGATCGGCGTACTGCTTGGGAGGGCTTTCCCCCCATTCGCGCAGGCGAGACGCCGTGGCCTTGTTGGCGGTGGACTGTTTGGAGATCAATAACTTGGACACTGTGTTGGCGGTACGATAACGGGTGACGTCGTCCTCGGCCGGACCGCTGATGATCAACGGCGTGCGGGCCTCGTCGATCAAGATCGAGTCCACCTCGTCAATGATCGCGAAATCGAGCGGGCCCTGCACCTGTTCCGCAAGACTCGTCTTCATGTTGTCCCGCAGGTAATCGAATCCAAACTCGTTGTTCGTGCCGTAGGTGATGTTGCAGGCATACGCCTTGCTGCGAACGCCCTGATGCCCGCCGGGGTCCACCTGCGACTGAATGAATCCGACCGTCAGGCCCACGAGTTCGAAGATCGGTTGGGCGAAGGCGGCATCGCGCTGTACGAGGTAGTCATTTACCGTAATGATGTGGACCTTCTTGCCCAGCAAACACTGGACGTATGCGGCAAGGTGGCAGACGATGGTCTTACCCTCGCCGGTCTTCATCTCGGCAATCTTGCCTTCGAACAGGACCTGCCCGCCGATGATCTGGCAGTCGAAGTGCCGGTGGTTCTGCGCCCGTCGCGAGGCCTCCCGGACCACGGCGAACGCCTCGTGCTGCACGATCTCGACCTCCTCGCCGTCGGTCAGGCGCTGTCGCAACTCGTCGGTCTTCTTGCGCAGCGACTCCGACAATTCCACTCGGATCTTCTGCACCTCGACCGCCCGCTCGTCCTCCGGAAGGTCCGACGGCAGTTTGGCGGTTCCCTGTTCGAAGCGGCGGTCGTAGTCGCCGCGCAGCTCTTGCTCGAATTCGTTGGTCAGGTCGACCTGCTTCTTGTACGCCTTGATCAAACGCTCGTTGCGCGAGCCGATGACCTTGCGAATCCCCTTGCCCACAGCCGCGAAAGCACCCATGTCTACACCTTTATGATCTTGCCGTTGTTATGCGAGAACCGAACACACTTTGACCGCCGACGCGGCTACACGGAGTGTCAAACGGGGCTAGGGGCCGTAGAGGCCGCCGCTGCGATATGAGATGGAGCATGACCGGCGAAGCGCCGGCAAAACGGCGGGACAGGCCGCTCGGGCGACCCGCCGGTCGCGCCGCAGCCGAGAGATTGCAATGGGAAATCGGCGTCCAAGCCAAAGCAAAATGACCAGGGCCGCCGCCGCCCAGCCGATCGATCGGCTCGACGCGATCAAGGCGTCCCCGGGATGGGCGATCGACCGGGCAATGCCAATGACGGCCCGATCGGCGCTTTTGAATGCATCCGAAGCCGAAACCGACCCGGCGAATCCGAGTAGGGCAGCCACCGCGACAATCGCCCCGGCCGGTACGTTGGATCGGACCTGCGGCTCGGTGGCTTTCGTTTGGGATGTTCGGAACATGATGACTTAGTCTAGTGGCCGACTCCGAATCTGGCAACGGTCAATCGTCCGCGGTCGAAACTCGCCGAGGCGCCTCGTCAGCGTGCCTTCGGCCCTGTACAAGGGTTATCCCAGAATAGACATCGACCGATCATGGCGGGACGGTCGAATGAGGACGACATGTTTGCCGACAAAATTGTGCTTGTTACCGGAGCATCCAGCGGGATCGGCCGGGCCCTGGCCTGCCGATTCGCCCGGGAAGGCGCCCGGCTTGTGCTCGTGGCCCGCCGTGAGGATCGACTTCGGCGGCTTGCCGCGGAATTGAATAAGACCGGCTCCACCGCGGGTGCAACCGTGATCGTCGCCGACCTCGCCGAAACCGGGGCCTGCGAGCGGGTCGCAGCGGAAGTCGGAGATGTCGATGTGCTGATCAACAATGCCGGGCTCGGAACGTATGGGCGATTCGCCGAACAGGATTTCGACGAGATGCGACGGATGATGGAATTGAACATGACCGCCCTGACCCGGCTCACGCACCTGCTGATTCCGGGAATGATCGAGCGCCGCTCGGGCTGGGTGCTGAACGTCGCAAGCATGGCGGCCTTCCAGCCGATGCCCTACATGTCCGCCTACGCCGCAAGCAAGTCCTACGTGCTGGAGTTTTCGCGATCACTTCGAGAGGAGGTTCGCCGCCGCGGCGTCGTCGTTACCTGCCTGTGTCCGGGCACGACGCGCACGGAGTTTTTCGATCACGCCGACTACGGCAAGCTCAGGTCAGGCATCGACCGAATGTCG
>JAPULF010000384.1 GCA_027295245.1 Planctomycetota bacterium | reverse complement strand
AGCCGACGATGGCGGAACGTTCGGGTCGCTTGTCCGTTGGGATCGACATTGTGGGCTCCGTCGGCTCGGCGGCGGGGCCGACGCGGGTATCATGAAACCGCCAAGGATATAGACGTACGAATGGGCGCCGCGTTATGGTAGTGTCGGATCTGCGTTTTGGGTAATAACGGGTCTACGAGCCCGTAATCCGGGGGGGCCAAGGGAGGTTAAAATATGACCGCGGAACGGCGGGTGGCGTTGGTTGCGGCGTGTTGGCTTTGGGGGGCGATTCCAGCGGTCGGACAGGATGCGCCGACGGTCATCGAGTTGAAGCCGGCGAACGGGGCCACCGAGGTGGATGCGAACACGTCGGAACTTCGGGTGACGTTCGATCGGGAGATGGAGACGGGAAACTTTTCGTTCTGCAACGATCCGCAGTTTCCGAAGGTCCGCGGGAAACCCAGGTTCGTGAATCGCCGAACCGTGGTGCTGAAGGTACGCCTGGAGCCGGAACGCGACTACGTGCTCCATCTAAACTGTCCGAAGTTCATGAACTTCCAGGCCGCCGACGGGACGCCGCTCGAGCCGGTCCTCTGGAAATTCTCCACCGGGGCGACGCGCAGCAAGTCCTCCCAAAAAACGCTGAACAAGAAGAGTTTCAAGGAGCTGATGGAGATTTTGAAGAACGAGTACTCCTACTTCGATCGAAAGAAGATCGATTGGAAGAAGCTCGAACGGAGGCACCGCAAGCGGATCGCCTCGGCCAAGACCACGCAGAAGTGGGTCGACCGCGTGGTTCGAATGCTCTCGGTCGCCGAGGATCTGCACATGACGCTGGAGTTCGGCGGGTCCCTGCGGGGCACCTTCATACGGAAGGTAAGGCCGAACTTCGACCTGGAGGGCGTCAAGGCTGCGATCTCGGGATTGCAGCAGCGGAACCGGGCGGTATGGACGGGACGGACGGAGGGTGATTTCGGATACGTGCTGATCGCCGGTTGGGACCGCAAGCTCGAGCAGGAGCTTGGCGAGTTGCAGTCGGTGCTGGAGGCGTTCCGGGGCACCCAGGGGTTGATCATCGACGTGCGTCCTAATTCGGGCGGCGATGAGAACCTCGCGCGGGCGGTGGCGTCGTGGTTCATCGAGGGTGAAAAGGTCTATGCCAAGAACGCCAATCGGAATGCCCACTCGAAGACGGGCTTCGGCCGGACCTACAGCCGGACGATCAAGGGCAATGACGCTCTACGGACGTATGAAAGGCCGGTGTGCGTCTTGATGGGCCGGGCCAACATGAGCAGTTGCGAGGCATTTCTGTTGATGATGAAGCAGGGCCGGGACGTCACGCTTGTAGGCTCGAGGTCCTACGGTAGCAGCGGCAACCCCAAGCCTTTCGAATTGGAGAACGGCGTCATAGTGAACGTTCCCTCCTGGAAAGCCATGCGCCCGGACGGCACGCCGTTCGAGGGCGAGGGGCTGCTGCCCGACATCAAGATCAAGGTGTCGCCCGACAGGCTCAAGACCGGCGACCCGATCATCGAACGGGCACTGAAGCATCTGCGCGACCCGAACAAACGCAGCGCTCGCGAGAAAAAGCCGCGCGACTGAACGGCGCGCCGTTGAGAGCCGTCCGGATCTCGATCGGGATGAGGGAGCGGATTTTTTCGGGAGTCGGCCGGTCCGCAAAGTAGCGAAGCGATTCCTCCCGTGATGTCATTCCTTCTCCGGCGTCTCGTCCGCACCGATCGCTCTCACCACCGGTTTTTGAAACGCGGCCAGAGTGCGCTTCAGCTTGCTCAGTTGTCTTAGGGTGGATTCCAGGTCATCGCGGGCCATGGGCAGCGACAGGCTGATTTCTATTTCGTAGCGGTCGGCAACCGAGAGCAGGGCCTTCATTTTGTCCAGTTCCATCGAAAGGAATCCGAGGCGGGCCTCGGTCTCGGCATCGTCGATGATCAGGGAGGTCAGTTCGCCGTTGAGTCCGGCCAACTGATCGCCGCCCAGGTTGGCGGCGGCGATCTGTCGCTGCCGTGCGAGTTGGTACTTGGCCTGGGCAAGTTGTTCCCGGCAGGCGTCGACTTCAGGCTCGGAGACCGCCATGGCGGCGACCAGTTCGTCGATCCGGGCCAGTTGTTTCGTGCGAATCTCTACGACCTTTTGCAGCTCTAGAAGTGCGGAATCCGTCTCCGTGGCCTCCTTGATTCGCATGGCGCTTTTGGCCAGTTGTCGCTCCAGTGCGGCGCGACGGGCCTCTCGTGCGACCCGTTCCATTTCCAGGGTTCGACGGCGGGACTGCAAGTCACCGATCGTGAGGAAGAGCATGTCTCTGCGCAAGTCGGCGTGATCGGCCTGGTCGCACAATTCGATTTGCAAGGCGTTGAGCCGGCTCACCGTTTCGCGGGTGTGGGCGGCTTCCTTTTCGGCAAACGCGAGTTGGGCGTGTAGATCGCGGAGATGGTCGTCGGCGAATCCGGCCAGGGCGATTTCGAGACGCAGGGGAATTTCGGCCAGGTATCGCTCGGCGAGAGGCTTGCCGTCGTCCGGCGGGCCAGTGAGACGTACCGAAACGCTGACGACATGGGCGTTCGAAGGTTGCCCCGCCGAGGGCCAGATGCGATAGGGGACCATCTCCGCAGACCCGGAATCACCGAGCACTTT
>JAPULF010000383.1 GCA_027295245.1 Planctomycetota bacterium | reverse complement strand
TACGGCGAACGACTAAAACACCTCGGCGCATTCGTCGACACCCTTTCACCCAGGAACCTCCCGGCCCCTGTTGGAGTGCTTTTGTCGCCCTCCAAGAGCGATCCGGAGAAGATTCACTAGGGAACACTATCTCGAGAGACGTTTTTCACTGCTTGGAAACCAGTGCCACAGCCGCTCTTGAGAAATCGTCTAGGCAAATCACAGCCGCCTGTGACAAGTCGCAATGGCCTTGTGGACGAATTGTGATTTGCGCGGTCCGCCGGTTCGACACGGGCATCCTGAAAAACGCTCGACTCGGTTTCGCGTGGACCGGCCCCCGATTATCATCCCGTAAGAGCGCCGCATGAGCGGCGATCTTCTCTGAAATCATCACCAATGCACGGAGGCTTGGTCGAATGCCCACTGCCGACCGGTCCAATTCGTTCGTTCATCTCCACTGCCATACGCACTACAGCCTGCTGGACGGCGCCAACCGCGTGCAGGATCTGGTGCGGACCGCGAAGGACATGGGCATGCCCGCGATCGCAATCACCGATCACGGCAACATGTTCGGGGCCGTCGAATTCTATCAGGCCGCGCTACACGCGGGCGTCAAGCCCATCATCGGAATGGAAGCGTACATTGCCCCCGGTGACCGTCACACCAAAGAGGCCCGCGGCATGAAAGAGGCCAGCTATCACCTGTTGCTGCTGGCCCAGGACCTCACGGGTTATCACAATCTTATGAAGCTGGCGTCGATCGGTTACCTGGAGGGATTCTATTACCGCCCGCGCATCGATCGAGAGGTGCTCGAGGCTCACAATACGGGCCTGATCTGCACCAGCACCTGCCTGGGAGCCGAGATTCCGCAGGCCCTCATCAAACACGATCGGGCGGCCGCCGAGGAGATTTCCGACTGGTACCTGTCCGTGTTCGGGCCCGAGCGATTCTTCATCGAATTGCAGGACCATGGCCTGGACGAACAAAAGATGATCAATCCGGAACTCGTGGACATCGCACGGCGCCGGGGGATCGGACTGGTCGCCACGAACGACGTTCACTACCTGACACACGACCACGTCGAGGCCCATGACATCTTGTGCTGCATTTCCACGCGGGCCCGGCAGAGCGACGAGGATCGTTTCAAGTTTCCGAGCGACCAGTTCTATCTGAAGTCCCCGGCCCAGATGGAAGTCCTCTTCTCGGACTTCCCCGAGGCCCTCTCAAACACGCTCGAAATCGCCAAGCGCTGCAACGTCGAACTCGATTTCCATCAACGGCATACACCCGTCTACAGGCCTCCGGATCGGAAATCGCCCGAAACTTACCTCCGCGAACTGGTGTATCGCGGGGCCGGCGAGCGATACGACGAGATCACAGACGAGCTTCGAGAACGAATCGACTACGAACTTGAGATCATTCAGAGCAAGGGGTTTTCGAGCTATTTTCTGATTTGCTGGGACTTCGTTCACTTCGCCCGCGACAACGGTATCCCTTGCGGCGCCCGCGGAAGCGGATGTTCGTCGGTCGTGGCGTACTGCCTCTATCTGTCGCAGCCCGATCCGCTTCGCTACGGCCTCTACTTCGAACGGTTCATGGACCCCGACCGCGACGAGATGCCCGATATCGACATCGACATCTGCCAGGACGGGCGCGATCGCGTCATCCAATACGTGCGGGACAAGTACGGGCACGTCGCCCAGATCATCACGTTCGGCACGCTCAAGGCCCGGGCGGTCATTCGAGACGTTTGCCGCGTGCTTGGAATCCCGCTGTCGGAGGCCGACCGGGCCGCCAAGCTCGTTCCCGAAGAACTGAAGATGACGCTCGACAAGGCGTTGGCCCAAACCCCCGAATTGAAGGCCCTCTATGACGAACGGGACGATATCCGGAAGGTCATCGACATCGGTCGAAAACTGGAAGGCCTGGCACGCAACGTCAGCGTACACGCCGCCGGTGTCGTCATCGCCGATCGTCCGCTCGATGAACTGTTGCCGCTCTACAAGCCCGCCGATTCCGACCTGGTCATCACCCAGTTCGAGGGTCCGACCGTAGAACGCGTCGGCCTGCTCAAGATGGACTTCCTCGGCTTGCGAACCCTCAGCGTATTGGCCCGGGCCTGCCGGCTCGTGGAACAGAATCACGGCATCAAGATCGATTGCGAGCACCTCGACCTCGCCGATTCGAAGGTGTACAAGCTCTTCGCATCGGGCCAGACGGCCGGTGTGTTTCAGTTCGAGTCGGGCGGAATGCGGGACGTGCTGATGAAGATGCGTCCCAACCGCATCGAGGACCTGATCGCGGCCAACGCCCTCTATCGCCCGGGTCCGATGATCAATATCGACTCGTATGTCTCCCGCAAGCACGGCGAAAGCTGGAAGACGCAGCACGCGATCATGGACGACGTGCTGGCAGAGACGTACGGCATCATCGTGTACCAGGAACAGGTCGCGCGGCTGGTCAACCAGTTGGGCGGCATCGAACGGAAGCGCGCCTTCCGCCTGGCGAAGGCGATCAGCAAAAAGAAAACGGAGATGATCGAGGCCGAGCGCGAGCCCTTCGTCGAAGGCGCGGCCCGCAACGGCGTCAGCAAGTCCGTGGCGGACGGCATCTTCAATCAGATCGTCCCGTTCGGGGAATACGCCTTCAACAAGGCCCACTCCACGGGATACGCCCTCATCGCATTTCAAACGGCCTTTCTGAAATCGTACTACCCGCGCGAATTCATGGCCGCCCTGCTGACCTACGAGATGGGCGATACCAACAAGGTCGTGGAGTACATTTCAGAGTGCAAGCGTCTCGGGATTGATGTGCGTCCGCCGGATATCAACACCAGCGACGCCGATTTCACGATCGTACGGAATACGGATGACGAGGCCGAGGGGTTCATACGCTTCGGACTGGCGGCGATCAAGGGAGTGGGGCAAAAGGCCGTCAAAAACATCGTCGGAGCCCGCGATGAAGGCGGCCCATTCGAGAGCATTTTCGATTTCTGCGAGCGAGTCGATTTGACCGCGGTCAACCGTGGCGTGATCGAAGCCCTGATCAAGTCCGGAGCGTTCGACTCGACCGGCACCGTGCGAAAGGCCCTTATGAATGTCGTGGACTCGGCGCTGCATGTCGGCGGTGAGGCCCAACGAGATCGCCTTGCGGGACAAATGAACATGTTCGGGACATTCAGCGACGACGCGTCGCCCGCACCTCAGCGCGCCATCCCGAATGAAGAATGGACCGAGGCCGAAATGCTGGGTCACGAGAAATCGGTTCTCGGCTTCTACGTGACGAAACATCCGCTGGCGAGCGAGGCGGACACCATCGAGCGATTCGCGACGGCGGACTGCGCCGATATCAATCGGATCAACGACGGCACGGAGGTTGTCTTCGGCGGGATGATCAGCCGCATGCGATCGGTTGTCACCAAGAGCGGCCGCAATGCCGGCTCGAAACTCGCCGTGCTGACGTTTGAGGACCTGACCGCGAATATCGAGGCGATCGTCTTCAGCGAAGACCTCGAAAAACACCGCGACTTGATCCGACCCGACAAACTCGTGTTCCTCAAGGGCCGTATCGATCGACGCCGCGAAAGCCCCTCTCTGCGCGTTTCCGAGGTCATCAGCTTCGCCGACGCACCTGCCTGCCTGGCGGAGGGTGTACTCATTCGGCTCTATTCCGTGGGACTGGATGCGTCGGTCCCGGAAAAACTCAAAACGATATGCCAGGCACACAAGGGGACTCGAGACTTGCTCTTGCGTGTCCGAACACCGCACAATCTAACCGTGTTGATCCGTGTCGGGGACGGCACTCAAGTAAATCCCGATTCGGAATTCACGCGCGATGTCGAAGACATGCTCGGCCAGGGCGCAGTGGAAGTCATCGGCCCGCGCCGGCTGTTTCGACCATCGACTGAGGTGCAGCCTGCCGACGGCCGTGCACAGGAAGTCAGCAAGCCCGCACGAGAGCCAGCTGGTGCAGCACCTGTTTGAATTCATGCTGACGGACGAAAACCCCGAGCGGTTTTGCGCCTTTCTCCAATTGGGCTGTACACTCCTGTTAATTGAACAGCTTTTGGGATAGCTTCTGGTATGAGGGCGGGTATTTTTTCAAGATTGGTCGTCCGGCTTCGTCGTGATCCACGATTTCAGTGGGAGATGCTGCTCCTCGCGGGCATGTATCTTGGATACGCTGCGCTATACATGTGCCGCGCCACCGTCGTGATTGCGGGCCCCGCAATGTTGGATGATCCGGAGCTTGGACTCACTAAGACCGCTTGGGGAGCCATCATCGGCTGGGGCACAGCGGGCACATTGATCGGCAAACTCGCCAACGGAGTCTTGGCCGACAAGCTGGGTGGGCGCAGAGTCTTCTTGCTGTCTCTTGGCCTCTGCATGTTGGCCACGGCAACCTTCGGCACCATGTCGGGCGTGCTATATTTCTCAGTTGGCTACTTCATGGCCTTGTTTGCCAAATCGGCAGCTTGGCCGTCCATGGCCAACCTCATCAGCGTTTGGTACCCGAAAAACTGGCGCGGGCGCATCTGGGGTATCCTCTCTTCTAGTTCCAGGCTTAGTTCCTTGTTTACGACTTTAGTGCTAGGCAGCCTGTTGCTGACGGTTTCCTGGCGGGGCGTCATCGCCACTTCAGTTGTGATTGCCGGCGCCGTTCTTTCGCTAGTGTTTTTTGTCCTGAAACAGTCCCCCGCCGATGTGGGCCTGCGGGTCGTCGCTTCACGCGACGGAGATCATCAGAAAAGACCGCATCCTCTCGATGGTGCCACCTTGACTGAAGCACTGCTCGGTGTTGCCCGTAGTCCACGTGTTTGGTTGCTCTGTGTCAGTATCATGTGCCTGACCGTGCTCATGGAGT
>JAPULF010000382.1 GCA_027295245.1 Planctomycetota bacterium | reverse complement strand
CGCAAGCGTCTGAACCGTAATGTCGTACGCCGTGATGTTACCAGCCGCATCGAGCGTCACGCCGGGAATCGTCTTGCTACCCCGTTTCCGCGGCCCGATGCCGGAGAGAAACAACAAGTTGCCGACCCGCTTCGCATGCGGAAACGCCCCCACCGGTTCCGGGGCACGTTCGCTCAGCTTACTTTCAGCCATGATCGCGCCTCGATATCCCCTGCGGGCTACGCATCCCGCAACGCCACGCACACGTTCTTCGGCTCCGTGAAAAACCGCATGGCCTCCTCCCCGCCCTCGCGACCAACGCCGCTCTGCTTCATCCCGCCGAAAGGAACGCGAAGATCGCGAAGCATCCAGCAATTCACCCATACCGTGCCGCAGTTGATCCGCTCGCTGACGCGATGGGCCCGGTCGATATCTTTGGTCCACACCGACGCGGCCAGACCGTAGTCTGTCGCGTTGGCGTATTCGATGACCTCGTCTTCATTCTTGAACGGCATGATCGCCACCACCGGGCCGAAAATCTCCTCGCGATTCACGCGACAGTTCATTCCCAGACCGGCGATGACCGTGGGATAGAAAAAGTAGCCTTCCTTGCATCGGTCGCTGATCGGTGCGGGCGGCCCGCCGCCCAGCAGGATTTCACCGCCCTCTTCCTTCGCCAGGTCGACGTAATACGAAACCTTTTCGAACTGGGCCTTGGAAACCAGCGAGCCCTGGTCGGTGTCCGGTTCGAGCGGATCACCCACCCGAAGTTTCTTGGAGGCATCGAGAAAACGCTCGACAAACGAATCGTATATCGGTGCCTCCACAAACAGCCTCGAACCGCACAGGCACACCTGGCCTTGGTTCGCGAATGATGCTCGAACGCTACCCGGCAGGGCCTTGTCCAGGTCAGCGTCCGCGAACACCACGTTGGGGTTCTTTCCGCCCAGTTCGAGCGAGTATTTTTTGAACAGCGGCCCGGCCGTCTTGGCGATAGTCCCGCCGGTCTTCGTACCGCCCGTGAAAGAGATAGTCGGAACCGCCGGGTGCTCGACGAGTGCCTGCCCGGCCTTGGCGCCGGCCCCGTGTACAACATTGAGCACGCCCGGTGGCAACCCCGCCTCGATACACAGTTCAGAGAATAGGAACGCCGTCATCGGCGTAACCTCCGACGGCTTGCCGACCACCGTGTTGCCCGTGGCCAGTGCCGGGGCGACCTTCCACGTAAACAGATAGAGCGGCAGATTCCAAGGCGAAATAATCCCCGCGACCCCGCGCGGCCGCCGCAGCGTGTAGTTGATCGCCGAATAGTCCATCGCGTGCGACTCGGACTGGGAGTGCAGGATTCGAGTCGCGAAGAACCGGAAGTTCGTCGCCGCCCGAGGAATGTCCAGCGACCGCGCAAGCGACAACGGCTTGCCGTTATCGATGCACTCCGCACGGGCCAGTCGGTCGGCATTCGCCTCGATCAAATCCGCAATCTTGAGCAGGATGTCCGATCGCTTCGCCGTCGACATTCGCGACCAGGCCGAAAACGCATGCCCGGCCGCGTCAACCGCCCGCTCCACGTCCACCCCGCCGCTGTCGGGCACCTTGGAATAAACCTGCCCGGTCGCGGGATCGAAGTTGTCGAGGTACCGTCCTTCCGCGGGCCCAACCAGTTCGCCGTTTATGTAATTCTTGATCTCGAGCATGTTGCTTATTGCCAGGCCGTCCTTCCGCCGTCCACCGGCAGATTGACGCCGTTGACGTAGCTCGCCGCCGGCGACGCCAGAAACGCCGCGACCGCCCCGATCTCCCGTGCCTCCGCCAGCCGACCGACCGGAATCTCGGCCTTGATGTCCTCGATCACTTCGGCCTCGGACTTTCCGGCCCGTTCAGCCTTCTTCTTGATCAGGCCGCCGAGCCGGACCGTATCGGTGTAGCCCGGCAAAATATTGTTCACGGTGATTCCCATCGGACCCAACTCCCCGGCCAGCGTGCGACCCCAATTGGCGACCGCCCCCCGCGTCGTATTCGAAACTCCCAGCCCCCGGATCGGAGCGATCACCGACGTCGAGATGATATTGATGATCCGTCCCCACCCCAACACCGCCATGCCCGGAACAACCACCTGCACCAGCAACTGATAGCAGATCACGTGATTGGAAATCGCGCTGCTTATGGCGTCCGGCGCGGCATCCACCAGCGGTCCGGAGGGCGGGCCGCCGGTATTGTTCACCAAGATGTTCACCGGTCCGATGGATTCCAGGTGATTCGCCACCGCCTCGCGCAGGCCCGGCGGATCCGTGAAATCGGCGCAAACGAAATCGTGGGATTGCCCCGCACCGGAGGGCAGCTTTTCCCGCGCAGCCTCCAACGACGCCTCGTTTCGGGCCACCAGCGTCACGGTCGCCCCGCATCCCGCGATCGCCTCGGCACAGGCAAACCCGATTCCCCGTGAACTCCCGCAGACGATCGCCCGCGAATCCTTCAAATCAATCATGGTTCGGCATTCCTGGTCTGGACCGAGGCCCGCGTACGTGCGCTGCTACGGCCTGTTTCTCGCCTCAGCGCGTTCGGCCGCCGATTGTCGCACCATTTGACGCCGTGCACAAACTCGGCAGCCAAGAACTCGAGCCTGCAAGCAGAGTCCAAGAACCGTAGAATCCCCGCGTGCCGATTCTCGTGCGAAACCTGACCCTCGGACTGGACGAAGACGAGACGCAACTCCGCGCCCGGGCGGCCGCCCGACTGCGGATCGCGGAGGACAACATCCGACACTACGCCGTCGTGCGCCGGTCCATCGATGCCCGCCGCCGCGGCGAAGTCGCCTTTGTATACAACGTAGAATTGGCCCTCGACGGAGGGCCCAGGGTCGAACAGAAGATCTTGCGAGGCCTGCGTCGCTCCGATGTCGCAGCCGTCGCGTCCGTTCCCCAACAGACGATCGAACCCGGCGACAAGGCCCTCGCCGATCGTCCGGTCATCGTGGGATTCGGACCGGCGGGCATGTTCGCGGCCCTTTGGCTTGCCCAACGCGGCTATCGGCCCCTGGTGCTCGAACGAGGCCGAGACGTTCAGGTGCGACATCGCGACGTGATGCAGCGCCTTTACCGCGAACACGTATTCGATCCGGAGAGCAACCTGCTTTTCGGCGAGGGCGGCGCCGGCGCCTACAGCGACGGAAAACTATACACCCGCGTCAACGATCCTCGCGTGCGCCGTATCCTCCAGATCTTCGTCGACC
>JAPULF010000381.1 GCA_027295245.1 Planctomycetota bacterium | reverse complement strand
ATGACAGGCACCCGACGGTGAAGATCTGCATGCGTTGAGATCACCAGTATATCTCCTACGACGTCGTAGCCGATTCCTTTGCCGTTCGGCGCAACATTGGCAAGCAACAAGTCGATAAACTTGTCTAGCTTGACCCGCGCAAGCCGCAGGCTCACGGGCGTTTCGCGGTCCACGCCGGACGCGCCAAGCGGTCCCCAGGCCGGCTGGACCGTCAGGTGCGTATTCTCTTGTATGACCTGGATCGCCTGCTCGAACGGAGTGTCGTCGAGATGAACGAAATCGAGCACCGTTTCGTTCAATTGGCGAACGGTATGAAAATACTGCTTGTATACCCTCTCCGTAGCGGCATCCCGGTTTGTAGATCGAGAATCCGGACGCTCGGTAGGGCGCCGTGCATCGCCGATCGGCCGCTCAGGTCGCGGCCAACCGCATCGCTTACAGGTTCCCGGAACGTGTGAAACGTCAACCCAGTCCCCATCCAGTCTCCACGAAGTCAGACCGCCGTGGAAGTATCGAAGCTTTATCGTGGCTTCGACGGGCTCGGCGATTTCGAGGTCCGCGATATACAGATATTGGTGACTCGGACGTCCCACGACGACGCGAGAATGACCGGGCAAATCGGGACGCAGAATCGCAACAACCTGTGCAGGCGACATTCCCAGACGAAGGGTAGCCAATCGTTCATCGAGAGGAAGGGCCGTGCCTGAAACCGCCGCATTCAGGTCCGACGATGGGTTGGTCCGGTCGGGGCGAACCTGGGAACACGCCGACAGTCCCAGGCACGCCATCGTGACAACAGTGCCGCCGCGAAGAATCCACATGAACTCGAATTGTAGCACCGATCCGACACTTCCAGAATTCGGTTACAACTGCATTGACGTACCGTGCGAGCCGTTTGAAAATCCCGCGCCATGAAGTATCTCATCATAGCCGGTTATGCGGCGATTCCATTGGCCTTCGTGGTTCACTTCATCTTCGGCGGGGACGCGTCCTGGGAACCCGTCGCGACGTTTGCCCTGGCGGGAATCGGCGTGTTGCCGCTGGCCCACCTGATGGGCCAATCCACGGAGCATCTCGCGGCCAGGACGGGGCCGACCTGGGGCGGTTTGCTCAATGCCACTTTCGGAAACGCCGCCGAATTCATCATCGCCATCGTCGCACTGTCCAAGGGCCTGAACGACATCGTCAAGGCGAGCCTGACCGGGTCGATCCTCGGAAACCTACTGCTGGTCGGCGGAGCGGCCATGGTCGCCGGCGGGTTCAGACGTGAAAAGCAGACCTTCAGCCGTGCCGCCGCCGAAGCCAACGGCGGCCTCCTGGCCATCGCCGTCGCCGCAATGCTCATGCCCGCGATCTTTCACTTCACCGGAGAGGGCCTCGCCGACCCCGCGCTTACGGCCCACGACCACAGCGTGTCGATCGGGACGAGCTTTATTCTTCTCGTCGTCTACGGCCTGGGGTTGCTCTTCACGCTCCGTACGCACCGGCACATATTCTCGCGTCCCCCCTCGGCGAAGCCCGCGGAAGCCGAATCGGGGGTTGACCGGCACGAATCATGGTCCGTGCGGAAGAGTGTGATACTGCTATTCGTGGCCGCCGCCGGAATCGGCGTTATCGCCGAGCTTTTGGTGGGCTCGGCCGAGGCCGTCGCGAACGAACTCGGTTGGAACCACGTGTTCGTCGGGGTCATCCTGCTCGCCATCATTGGAAACGCCGCCGAGCACTCAACGGCCGTGGTCCTCGCCCACCACGACGACATGGACACGGCGATGACCATCACCTATCAAAGCAGCCTGCAGATCGCGCTCTTCGTAGCGCCCGTGCTCGTCTTGCTGAGCACGCTCATGATCACCCTCGGATGGGGCGCCGAGACGGCCGTGCCGCTCGACCTGGTGTATACGCCGTTGGAGGTGTCCGCGGTCTTCCTGGCGGTCGCCCTCGTGGTCACGCTCGGCCGCAACGGCGAGACCAACTGGTTTGAGGGAACTCTCTTGCTTGGCCTGTACCTCATTCTCGCAGTCGTCTTCTTCTTCCTGCCCGGTACCCTTGATCATCCGACTCCGTGAGATCGCCAATGTCCGGCAAGTCCCATTGTTGCGAAATGATGCAATCGAATGTCGATAAAACATGTGAGACACATGCCGATCCCGAATCCACTGCGGGAATCGCGTCGAGCACTCTGCACATCGCCCACTTAGCCAGTTTCTGATACAATGACCCGTCTGTACCGAAGCCCTTAGTACGGACATGGAGCCGCGCGTGGCAAAACCGACAGTGGCGTTCGTATCCCTGGGATGCGCCAAAAACCTGGTTGATTCCGAGAAGATGCTCGGGCTCCTGGCGGAGTCGGGCTGCGCCATCGTGGGCGACGGCGGCCGCGCTCAAGTGGCCGTGGTCAACACCTGCGGATTCCTGGACGCCTCCCGTGTCGAGGCCCTCGATATCCTCGGCGGTCTGGCCGAACAAAAGCGCCGCGGCGAACTAGATCGAATCGTCGTCGCAGGGTGCCTCGTTCAGCGCGACGGCCAACGGCTCGTCGAGGAAATCCCGGAAATCGACGCCCTCGTCGGCGTCAACAATCGCGGTGATATCGTCAAGGCCGTTGGGAATGCGAAGCGCCGGACCGGGAAATCATCCACGCGCAAGTCCACCAACAACGGCGGCCGAACGATTTTTCTGGGCGAATACCATCCGGCGTCATGGGTGGACGCCAACAGGTCCGACCGAACCCGCCTCCGCCTGACGCCCCAGCACTACGCATATCTTCGTATCAGCGAAGGCTGCAACCAGAAGTGTACCTTTTGCACCATTCCGTCCATTCGCGGGCCCATGCATTCCAAGACCGTCGAGGAAATCATGGCGGAGGCCCGCGAACTGATCGCGGACGCGGCCGTCGAACTGGTCCTGATCGGCCAGGATACCACCAGTTTCGGCCAAGACAGCGGATACGATGCCGGACTGCCGGGCCTGCTCCGCGAACTGAACGGGCTCGACGGAGCCGAGTGGATCCGCCTGATGTACGTATACCCGTCCGTCTTGACGGACGAAATGATCGACGCGATCGCCGAGTGTGACAGGATCGTGAATTACATCGACATCCCCCTGCAACACATCGACGACCGCGTTCTCAAGGCGATGTATCGAAGAGTGACGCGCAAGCAAACCGAATCGTTGCTCCAGAGGATTCGCGACCGCATCCCGGACGTGACTATTCGAACCACGTTTATTGCCGGCTTTCCCGGAGAAACGGAAGAACAGTTCGAATCCCTTCGGCAGTTCGTCCGCGACTTCGGCTTCGACGCAATGGGCGTCTTTCCCTACTCCAGCGAGCCCGGCACGCCGGCCCATCGAATCAACCAGCCCCTGCCATCGTCGGTCATCGAAGAGAGGGTCGGCGCCCTGATGGCCGCCCAGCAGGAAGTCGCGTTCTCACGGGCGGCCGCCCGGGTCGGACAGTCCTTCAGGGTGCTGATTGACGATTTCGGTCGAGAGGGTATCTGCCCGGCCCGGCACGCCGGACAGGCCCCCGAAGTCGACAGTATCGTATACGTGGATGGGGCGGAAAAGGATCCGGGCGATTTCGCCGAGGTCCGATGCGTCGCGTCCAAGGATTACGATCTCATCGCGCGCCCGCTCGGATCGTCGCTGCCGGTCATAGGCTGAGGGCCTGCCCCCTTCCGCCACGGCCTGCTGAGGGGTGGGGTCGGGACTCCCCGGACCGGCTCTTTTTTTTTTCTCGAGGACAAGTTGTCTTAATGAGACGTCACAGTATCATGTGGCTGCCGGATTGCGAACGCGCAGTGCTCTCCGGCTAATCGGGGACCCTTTCGCGCATGAAGATGCCGATCCAACTGGAGGCGCCGCCCGAATAATGTCGCTTGTTGTTTGCTGTTCGTGCGGAAGCCCGCTCGAGTGTGACGATGTCGAACTGATCGTCACCCTCGCCTGCCCGCATTGCGAACGGGAACTCACGCTGGAGTACTCGGATTCGTCGAAGACCCGGCGACGCGTGGTCCTGACGGTCATGGAGGGGCCGCATTGGGTCGGCGAACGGTTCCTCGTGCCGGTCGGAGTGCCGCTCCATGTCGGAGCGGCCCAGGGCAACTGGCTTTCGCTCGATGGCGACAACGTCTCCGATCGGCATTGCGAATTGAGACTGACCGAGCGCGGAAACCTGGTGGTCGAAGACCAAGGCAGCGAAGCCGGCACGTGGCTGGGTAAGGTCCGGATCAAGAGTGGCCGTCTCGAGGACAGGCAGTCCATCACTGTCGGCGAATTTCGCCTGCGGGTGGACTTTCAATCGATAGACGGCGCGGGCGCACCAGTCGCGCCGGCGATGGTCGACGATATTGCTACGGCCTTGCCCGAATTGGCCAAGGTTCGGGCGGACGAGACGGCCGGCACCTGGATGGCGCGAAACCGTTTTAACGTTTCGCGCTGGTTTCTCACCGTCTTTGCATGGCTCACCGGCGCCTACCATTGGAGCTACCTCACCATGGTGGAAGACTGGGCGTGGTACCGAGCGGGTATCGCCGGAGTCGCCGTGTTTATCGTTTTGGCCGATCTGGGCCGCCGTGTGGCGCTGGTCCATCCCTATATGAATCACATTTCGCTGGCCGTTCTCTTGGTTTTGACGATCTTGGACATCACTTGGAACATGCCGTTGGCAGCAGTGGCCAACTTTGTGCTGATCCTGTCGATTGCCCTTTTGGCCCTTCGTCCGCCGGGACTTCGTCAGGCGATCGTCGGTGTACTCATGGGCGTCGCCGCCATCACGACGATCGGCGCGGGTTCCATTCCCCGCACGATAGAAGGACTCACCCAATACATCGGGTCTTTCAAATGGTAGAAATCGTCGCGCCGCAGCGGGACGGCGTCGGAATCGCTCGCCTTTCACGCCTCCGGCGAAACGGCGGACAAATCCGGTCTATCCGATTTGGCGTACTTCGCGGGCTCCGGTTCCTCCACGGAGTCCACGAGCCGCTGAATGATGCCGACGGCGTCGATGCCCTCCGCCTGGGCGGCGAAGTTGCACGCCACCCGGTGCCGCAAAACGGGGACCGCCACCGCCCGAATGTCTTCGGTCGATACGTTGGCCCGCCCATCCATGGCCGCTGACGCCTTGGCCCCCATGATCAGGTATTGGCCGGCCCGCGGTCCCGCTCCCCATTCGACAAGCTTGCGAACGAAATCGGGCGAGGTCGAATCCGCCGGTCGCGTGGCACGCACCAGCCGCGCGGTGTACGCGATGACAAAATCGCTGACCGGCACCTGGGCGACGAGTTTCTGCATATTCACGATTTGCCGATCATTCAGGACCTTGTCGAGTTCCGGCGTCTTACCGGTCGTCGTTTCCGCGAGAATACGATGCTCGTCCTCCAGTCGGGGGTAGTCCACCCAGATACTGAACATGAAGCGATCGAGCTGGGCCTCGGGCAAAGGATAGGTGCCCTCCTGCTCAATGGGATTTTGCGTGGCGATCACGAAGAAGGGGTCGGGAAGCGGATAGGTCTCCTGCCCGACGGTGACCTCGCGCTCCTGCATCGCCTGCAACAGCGCGGCCTGGGTCTTTGGCGGCGTTCGGTTGATTTCGTCGGCCAGGACGATGTTCGCGAACACGGGTCCACGCAGGAACCGGAAATCCCTCCGGCCCGCGTCGTTCTCGTCGATGACGTTGGTGCCCGTGATATCGGACGGCATCAGGTCGGGCGTGAATTGAATCCGCTTGAATTGCAGGGTCATGATCCGGGCGAGCGTGCTGACCACGAGCGTCTTCGCCAATCCGGGCACCCCGACCAGCAGGCAATGGCCCCGCGAGAAGATCGCGGCCAGCAATTGATCGATCACCTCCGTCTGGCCGATGATGGTCTTGCCGATCTCGTCGGTCATGATCCGTTTGGACTTCTTGAACTGGCTGAGAAGGTTTAGCCACGTGTCTTTGGCCATCGCGATTGTCCGATCGTCGGGGATTCCAGGCGTCCCGGCCGACGCCGCGGCAGGTTGTCCGGTCCATTTGTACCACGTTCCACCCAGGGATTATACTACCTGAAATCGGTCGCGTCGGCGCGGCTCAGGACAGACTCGTTCCGGCTCGCCCGGCGAGCGGGTTGACTGATCATCGAACGCGGAGGAATGACGTATGAATGAGACCTCGCGAACTTGTCAGGAATGCGGCGCTACGATCACGGCCGAACAGATCTCCGCACGGGAAGCCGGATTGATCAAGGGCGTGCTGATGTGTCCGCTGTGTGTTGCGGCCGTGCGACAGGCCGCCGTGGATGCCCGATCGGCGACGGCGGAAAAAGGACCCGCCGAGCAGGAAGAATCCATCTCGCTGGTGGCCGTCGACGAGGCCAGTTCGGGGCCCAGCAAGATTCACAGTTTCGCCACCGGCAGCAGTCTGGCCGGTGAGCATCACGACGAAAAATTGAATCGCCCGCTCACCGGTCCCACCGAGGCACCGACGCGCTGCCGCACCTTCCACTCCAAGTTGAACGACGCCTCGATCGCCTACATGGATGATCAGATCAACATGTGGATCGACAGCGACGAGCGAGTTTTCGTGAAAACGGTTTCAACGACCGTCGGTACGTTCGAGGGAAAACACCCCGAGCCGAACCTGATCATAACCGTCTTCTATTGATCGGACCCTATTCGACATCCATGACCCGCTGGTGCGGAACCTGATTCTCGAGCAACCGGGCCAGGGTGCCGGCTCGGACTTTTTCGGGGGCGGACCACACGATGAAAAACATGGCTTCGCGAACCAGCCGCTGGGCGTCGCGCTGCCGAAGCAAACCGGAACCAATGGAGTAGGTCAAAACCGCCACGCTCAGACGCATGAGCAAATCGTTGACGGCGACGCGCAGTTCCGTGTGCGGCACGTCGGCGCCCGGGCTTTCAAGATCATCGGTGAACTTCAGCACGCGTTCCCTCACGGCATCAAACC
>JAPULF010000380.1 GCA_027295245.1 Planctomycetota bacterium | reverse complement strand
TTCATTTGTGGGCCGAGCATGTTCGACGGCTTGGCGTTGGAAGCGTGCTGCCCGGACCCTTCGAGTACATACCCGTGCGTCATTTTCGAGCGCGGCAGGAGTCTTGTGGTCAATCTCGTCCATCCGGCCATGGTGTTGATCGCGCAGCGCGGTCGCAGCATAATGAGAGTATGAGATTTCGCCGGCGGGTAGAGACCGCGCATGTCCGACTCGTGGGAGAAGCTTGAATTGACTGAGGCGTCTTCGTTCCTTGGCGGCAGCGCGACGTGGTCCGCATGCTGGAGGATCGTGCGCCTTGTTCTCATCGTTGTCGTGTGTGCTTCCGTTGATTGTCAGCAGCCGCCTGCCTCGAGCGGCACCCCATTCGAGATCGCCGGACCGGCTGCTTTCATTGACGTATCGGCGCGGCTCGGGGCCGCGGGTCGAATCGACGGTTGGGGGGGGCTGGCTGCGTTTGACTATGACAACGACCATGACATCGATCTCTACGTTACGAATTGGCGCTTTACGGAGAACCGTCTGTTCGAGAATGATGGGAATGCCCATTTTCGCGAGGTTGCGGCGCAGGCCGGTTTGGCGATGCCGCAGGACAACTGCTTCGCCTGTGCGGTGGGTGATTTCAACAACGACGGATGGGCGGACCTGCTGGTCGCCCGGCAGCGTCTGGGGGTGTCGCCGCAGGCCTCGGTCGGGACCGTCATGATGCTGAACAACGGTCGGAATGCCGGAGGGGTGGTGACGTTTCGAGAGCTTGGGCCCGCCGAGAACGGACTGAAGACCGAGCGGGCGGCCACGGCGGTGGGCGTCGGCGATCTGGACAACGACGGGTTGTTGGACATCGTGATCGGCAGCTACGACATGAACGCGGCCGGGCTGCTGCAGGTGCCGATCTATCCTTCGCAGCCCAATGAGCTGTGGCGATGCACCGGGATCGTCGGCGGAATTCCGCAGTACGAACACTTGATGGATGCCGGAATCGACGGCACGCCTCAGAACGGGCAGTCCGCCGAGACGGCGGATCAGACATTTATACCCGGCACGCTGGTGCTGTACCTGACCGACGTTGATGAAGACGGTTGGCTGGATATCTTCGACCTTCACGACATTCCGGGCGGGATCGATTACTTCCACAACAACGGGGACATGACCTTCACGCGAAGACAGTCGGACCTTCTCAATCGGCACGGCGGCTGGATGGGCATGGCGGGCGGCGACTATGACCTGGACGGCGATATCGATTACTTTTTGACAAACGTCGGATGCGACTTTTCGGAACTCTTTCTGCCTAACACGATCGCGTCCGCCCACTTGTTGCCGAATGCTTCGTACTTTCACAAGCTGTTGCGGAACGACGGCGGGACGCTGGCCGATGCGACGGCCGATACGGGCGTCGAGCCGTCGGCCGTATTGCCGCCGAAGAATGATCGCGGCGGGGCCGGCCTGCAGGCGACCGAGTTCGGCTTTGGAACTACCTGGATCGACACCGACAATCGCGGGCTCCTCGATTTGTATTGGGTCGGCGATCTGGTCGGCGAGATCATTCCGGGCCTTCGGCAGGATGCGAACGGGGTCGGCCGGTTCCTTTCGAACAACGGCGACGGTTCTTTCGCCGATCGGACGGCGGAGCGCGGGTTGTTCAATATTCCGGCGGATCGGCCGGTGCGGTTCGACCAGAACGCGGCCGGCCGGGCGCTGGCGGCCGTCGATTTGAATGGCGACGGATGCCGCGATCTGGTTATCACGAATGCCTCGTTCGTGGGTACGCGGGATTCCGACGTGCGGGTGTTTCTGAACCCGGCGATTGCCGGCAACCACTGGTTGACGATACGCCTGGTCGGCACGGCGAGCAACCGACTCGGAATCGGCGCCAGGGTCACGGCCCGTGTGGGCAACAAGACGTTTGTCGGAGAGGTGCTCTCGACGACGAGCGCGTTTACCGGCGTGCAGCCGGAGGTACACTTCGGGATCGGCGAGGCCACGATCGTCGACCGGCTCGAAATCCGCTGGCCGTCGGGCACGGTGACCGTCCTGACCGACGTTGCGCCCGATCGCGTGCTGACGGTCAACGAGTCGTAAATGCGAATCACGGTGGCGGCCCGATCCGAGCCACGACCGTATGGGAGGCGGTTTCTTTGGGAACTCGAATCTATATGGGAGATCTTCAAATCGAACGTCGCCTCGCGACAGTGGGCATGCCGCGGGCACGGGCAACGCCGTTGACGCCCGTGCCGAGTGCCGGTTTTCGCGACGGCCTTCGGCTTTGTATCCGTGGGCTTTTTGTATTGCTCGCGTTGGTTGCGACCGGGATGTTGATGGGGGGCGGATGCGAGCTGACGCCGGGGCCGCCGGCGGATGCTCCGTTTCCCGGGGACGTGGCCGGGCCCGACGCGTTCATCGACGTTTCGGATCGGCTTGGGGCCGCGGGCCAAGTCGTCGGATGGGGCGGGCTGGCGGCCTTCGATTTCGACAACGACGGCGACATCGACTTGTATGTCACGAACAGGCGGTTTACCGCGAACCGCCTGTTTCAAAACGACGGGCAGGCCAACTTTACGGAAGTGGCGGATCGGGCGGGTCTGGCCATGCTCGATCACGACGCGGTGGCGTGCGGGGTGGGCGATTTCAATAACGACGGGTGGCTCGATCTTCTGGTGGCCCGACAACGGCTGGGGATCGCACCGGACGCCCCGTTCGGGACGGTCATGTTTCTCAACAACGGTCCGGACGGCGGCGGCAACGTCACGTTTCGCGAACTGTCGCCCGCCGAGAACGGATTGGCGACGGAGGTTGCGTGCATGGCGGTCGGGGTCGGCGATCTGAACAACGACGGCCTGCTCGACATCGTGCTGGGCCGCTACGACCTTACGGAAATCAGCCTGCAGCGGCCGATCTATCCGTCGCAGCCCAACGAGCTTTGGCGCTGCACGGGCATCACGGGCGGCGTGCCGCAATACGAACGCGTTGCGAACGGCGGTATCGAAGGCACGCTGCAAAACGGGCAGTCGCCTCTCACCGGCGGCGAGACATTCATTCCCGCGACGTTTGTCTTGTACCTGTCGGACGTCGACCGCGACGGGCTTCTGGATATCTTCGACCTGCACGAGGTTCCGGGCGGCATCGACTATTTTCACAACAACGGCGACATGACGTTCACGCGGTTGCAGATGGACCTGCTGAACAAACACGGCGGTTGGATGGGCATGACGGGCGGCGACTACAATTGCGACGGCCGTATCGATTACTTCGCGACCAACGTGGGGGCGGACTTTCCGATGCCGATCCTGTCGAATCGCGTGGTTGCCAGCCACCAACTTCCAAGGGGTACGTTTTTTCACATGCTTCTGGCCAATGACGGAGCCGGGCTGCGCGACGTGGCCGCGGACACTGCGGTCGGAGCCTCGGCCGTGTTGCCGCCGGTCAATGCGATCGCGGGGACCGGGCTGCAAGGCACCGAGTTCGGATTCGGCACGGCCTGGATCGACACGGACAACCGCGGCCTGCTGGATCTCTATTGGATCGGCGACATCGTGCAGCAACTCATTCCCGGCGTGCGGGTCGACTGGCACGGGATCGGGCGATTTTTGGAGAATAACGGGGACGGTTCTTTCACGGATCGAACCGCGGAGCGTCGGCTCTTCGATCTCCGGGCGGATCGGCAGATCGCGTTCGGTCAAAACGACGCCGGTCACGCCCTGGCGGCCTGCGACCTGAACGGCGACGGCTATCGGGACCTGGTTGTCACGAACGGTACGCTGGCGGGCACGCCGGAGGCCCCGGTTCGCGTTTTCCTGAACCCCGGCGGGAAGGGCAATCACTGGCTGACGGTTCGGCTGGTGGGCACGGCGAGCAACCGGTTTGGTATCGGGGCGCACGTCACCGCGATCGTGGGGACGAAGACGTTTGTTGGCGAAGTTGTCTCGACCACCAGCGCGTTTACCGGGGTGCAGCCGGAGGCGCATTTCGGCATCGGGGCCGCGACCACGATCGACCGTCTGGAAGTGCGCTGGCCGTCGGGCACCGAAACGGTTTTGACCGGTGTTGCCGCGGACCAGGTGTTGACGGTGAACGAGTCGTAGCGTCGGGTCTTGGGTGCAATTGTCTGCAACTTCTTGCGATGAGGCCGCGTGAGAGCCTGGAATCGAGGCTTGGGGTGCAACTTCTTGCAGCTCGTGGGGGCTTGGGCAACCCGCACTGGCAGGCAAGCTGCCAGTGGCACCCGGCGCGCCGAA
>JAPULF010000038.1 GCA_027295245.1 Planctomycetota bacterium | reverse complement strand
GGGAAGCAGTAGAACGCCCCGTCGGGCTTGATGCAGCGGACCCCGCGGAGGTCGTTGAGCCGGGCGTGCATGTGGTTGCCGCGCTCTTCGAATGCGACCCGCATGGTCTCGACGTCGGACTGGTCGCCGGTGAGGGCCTCGACCAGGGCGTGTTGAACGAACGTGGCGGCCCCGCTGGTGGTGTGGCTCTGGATCCGGCACATGGCCTTGATGATCGTCTCGGGGCCGGCGGCGTAGCCTGCCCGCCAGCCGGTCATGGCGTAGGACTTGCTGGCGGCGTTCAGCGTAAGCGTCTTTTCGTACCACTCGTCGCTGACGGCCGCGAAGCTCTGATGTTCCCTCCGCTCGCCGTAACGCAGGCGGTCGTACATCTCGTCGCTGAAGACGACGAGGTCGCGCCCCGTCAGGGCGGCCGCCACGGCCCGGGTCTCGTCGGGGTTGTAGGCGAAGCCGCCGGGGTTGGAGGGGCTGTTGAAGATGACGACCTTGGTCTTCGGCGTGAGGGCGGCGGCGAACTGTTGCGGCGTTACGCGGAGGTCGTCCGAGTCCGGGGGCGTCAGGATGACGGCCTTGGCGCCGCAGAGCTTGACCTGCTCCGGAAAACTGACCCAGTACGGGGCCGGCAGGATGACTTCGTCGCCGGGGTCGAGCAGGGCGGCGCACGCCAGGAACAAGGCCTCCTTGCCTCCGACGGTGATGATCGTTTGCTCGGGTCGATAGGTCAGGTTGTTGTCGCGCTTCAGCTTTTCGCAGACCGCGGCGCGGGCCTCCGGAATGCCGCTGGTCGGCTTGGCATAACCGGTGAGTCCATCGTCGAGGGCCTTTTTCGCGACATCCTTGATCCGCTCCGGGGTATCGAAATCGGGCTGGCCGGCGCCGAACCCGATAACGTCGCAGCCCGATCTTCGGAGGGCGGCGGCCTTGGCGGCAACCGCGAGGGTCGCCGACTCGGTGACGCTTGTCGCACGATGGGACAACTGCATGGGGGCCTCATGTTGGCCCGATCGAAATCGATTCCCGGACTCGACACCCGACCGGTACCTGGAGCTATAATCGAACCCGCTCGAGGCCCACTTGACTTGCGCGGGCCGGGGCGAAGAAATGTAGCCGCCACCGCCGCCCCAGGCAATGCCGGCGCGAAATCCGATCGCCCACGGCGGCCGGGACAAACAGAGGGAGCCGCTTGGAGATGTCAGAAGGCCAATCGCGCGTGCTGGATGTTGGAAACTGCGATCCGGACCATGCCGCGATCCACCGGCTGCTCACCGAGAACTTCGACGTGGCCGTCGATCGCGTGATGTTCGTGGACGAGGCCCTGAAACAGATGCGCGAAAACCGGTACGACCTCGTCCTGTACAACCGGCTCGTATTCGACGACGGGACCGAAGGCATCGAACTGGTCTTGCGGGCCAAGCGCGAGGAGGCCCTCGAATCGGTTCCGGTCATGATGATCAGCAACTATCCGGAGGCACAGGCGGCATCGGTGGCCGCCGGCGGCGTGAGCGGATTCGGAAAGAACGCACTCTCGGATTCCTCCACGCTCGACCTGCTGTCCGCCTGCCTGCCGCGCAAATAGCCCCCTGCCGAAAATCGGGGGGGCAGGGTCGTTGTGGGCGATCGCGCGAGGCGCTACAATGTCAGCAACGCGGGGACACCGCCGTCTTCTCTGACGCCAACGGCGATAGGGAACGGAGAACCGAGCATGCAACCACGCTTTGATTCAGCACGATCGCGTCGGTGCGCCGCATTGTTCGCATTCGCGGCCGTGGCGGGGCTCTTTGCCGGAGCCGTCATGGGCGCCGATGGAGAACGCGCGGACGGGGCCTCGTCGAAGGACACGCACGCGGCAATCGTCACCATCAAGGACGAGATCAATGACGTCACGTTGATCAGCATGAAACGCCGGATCGACCAAAGCCGCGAGGCCGGCGCAACCGTGATCGTGCTCGAACTGGATACACCGGGCGGGCTGGTCAGCAGCGCGCTCGATATTTGCACTTACCTCAAGAACCTGACCGACCTCAAGACGATCGCCTGGGTGCGGCCATCCGCATTTTCAGCGGGCTCCATGATTGCGCTGGCCTGCGACGAGGTGGTGATGACCAGCGCGAGCAAGATGGGCGATTGCGCCCCGATCATCATATCGGCCACCGAGGGCCTGAAGGAACTCGGAAAGACCGAGCGGGCCAAGGTCGAAAGCCCGATCCTGAAGGAGTTTCGCGACAGCGCACATCGACGCGGCTACGACGCGCTGATGTGCGAGTCGATGGTTCGCCTGGGCAACGAGATCTGGTGGATAGAAAACGGCCCGGGCGGCGAGCGGAAGTTTGCATTGACCGATGAGAAAGAGGAATTGGTCGACGAGGAACAGGGCGCCTGGCAACTCGTAGAAACGATAACCAACACGAAGACCGGGGAGGAGTACGATTTACCCCAGCCGGTTGTGGAGGAACACGATCTGCTGACCCTCACGCAAACCGAGGCCGTTGCGTTCGGGTTTGCAAAGGCCATCATCGACAATGAGAACGAGTTGAAATCCTACTATGGATTGGCCGACTCGCTTGCCCGTACCGAGCCGAACTGGTCCGAGGCCCTGGCCGATTTTCTGAGTTCCCCGATCGTCCGCATGCTCCTGATGATGCTGATAGCGCTGGGCGTCTATGCGGAATTCCAGGCCCCGGGCCACTTCGTGGGCGGCTCGGTGGCACTCGTGGCATTGATCATTTTCGTGGCCGCCCCCTATCTGACCGGGCTGGCCGATGGCTGGGAGATCCTGCTCATCGTGTTCGGGGCGGTGCTTTTGGCCATCGAACTGTTCGTGATACCGGGGTTTGGCATAGCCGGGATTCTGGGGATCATGCTCATTTTCGTCGGTTTCATTGCCACGTTCGTTCCCGCCGAGCCCGGCCCGGTCTGGATTCCACAGTTTCATCAGGCGACCACGCTGGGGCTGAAGACCGGCCTGAAAGTCACGTTCGGCGGCCTTGGACTCGGCATCGTCGGGATGTGGATACTGAATCGCTATCTACCCCGCATTCCCGGCGCACGCGGGTTGATCTTGTCGCCCGCGGCGGAGACCGCAATCGGCGGACAGAGCGGTGGGGCGTTTACCATGATCGAGTCTCCACCTGTTGCGGTCGGCGACGCGGGCAAGGCGGTCACGACCCTGCGACCTGCCGGCAAGGCCAGAATCAATGGACGACGGGTGGACGTGATCGCGCAGGGCACCGTGATTGAGGGCGAAGCCGAAATCGAGGTTATCGAGGTGTCGGGTGGTCGAGTGGTGGTGCGGGAAATCACGAAGGCGTGAGTGAATAGACCGGTCGCGAATCGGAACGGAACTGAAACGCAATGGACGCTTGGCTTATTTGGTCTTTGGTCTTGTTCGTGGTCGGCCTCATGATCGTGGCGGTGGAGGTCTTTCTGCCGTCGGGCGGACTTCTGGGCATCGTGGCCGGGCTATGTCTGATTGCAAGCCTCGTTTGTGCGTCTCAGTTGGACGGAAAGACGTGGCTCATTCTCGCCGGCATCGAAGCGGTATGCGTACCGAGTGTCATTGTTGCGGCGTTCAAGATTCTTCCCAAAACCTCGTTCGGCCGGCACCTGTTTCTCAGTCCGCCGGCGCAGTCGGGCAATCGGCAAGCGAGTGTCGACCGACCGGCGGATGCCGGAGACTCGGACTTGGCGTCGCTGAACGGTCGGGAGGGCACGGTCGTAACGCCGCTGCGACCTAGCGGTACGGCGGAATTCGAGGGGCGTCGCATCAGCGTGGTCAGCGACGGGGTTTCGATTGAGGCAGGCGCTCGGGTCCGTGTCACCGAAGTTGAAGGAAATCGCGTAGTCGTGGAGGCCGCCGACGTTTGAGTCGAGCCGGCCCGCGCACAAAGAGGGAAGCGACATGACATCCTGGTTGTTCGGAGAAATGGCGGATTTGTCGGGTTGGATCACGGGGGGCGTTATTGTATTTGTCGTTATTGCGATCTTCGTCGCCGCGCTCACGTTCCTCGTGTTCGGCAGACTGTGGCTTCGGGCACGATTCAGCGGGGCCCCGGTGCCGTTTTCGGCGCTGATCGGCATGTTGCTTCGACGGGTCAATGCGGGGCTGATCATCGACTTGCGAATCTCGGCAATTCAGGCCGGCGTCAAGGAGCTTTCGACCCCGGTTCTTGAAAGCGTCTATCTGGTCCGGCGACTGCCCGAGGACGCCCGAACCTGTGTGAGCGCCCTCATCACCGCGCACAAGGCCGGCCTTCCGATAGACATCGATCAATTGCAAGCCCATCACTTCGCGGGCGGCAACGTAGCCAACGTCGTTCGTGCCATGGTCGAGGCTACCCGAGCCAAGATCAGCCTGGACTTCGACGCGGCGAGGGCCATCGACCTGGCCGGCCGAGACATACTCGAGGCGATTCACACATCCGTGAATCCGAAGGTGATTGACTGTCCGCTGGCAGTGCTCGGTCCGGAAGCGCGGCTGGACGCCGTTGCCAAGGATGGCATTCGCTTGCTCATCAAGGCCCGAGTGACGATCCGCACCTGCCTGGAACGATTGGTCGGAGGCGCCACCGAAGACACCATCGTGGCCCGCGTGGGTCAGGGTATCGTCAGCGCCATCGGTTCGTCCGTATCCTACAAGGCGGTCTTGGAGAATCCCGACGGTATTTCACGGGTCGTATTGGGCCAGGGGCTCGACGCCGCGACGGCCTTCGAAATCGTGTCGGTCGACATTGCGGACGTGAGTGTTGCGGGCGTGGCCGATAAGGCGAATGTCGGAGCGTATCTGGATACCGAGCGAGCCTTGGCGGACAAACAACAGCGACAGGCGGAAGCAGAAGGCCGCCGGGCGATGGCGGTCGCGCGGGAAGCGGAAATGCGTGCCGCAGTCGAAGAGAACCGCGCCAAACTCGTCTTGGCCGAATCGGAGGTCCCACTGGCCATGGCCGACGCGTTCCGATCCGGCAACATGGGCATCATGGACTACTATCGCATGCGAAATATCCAGTCCGACACGGATATGCGTGATTCCATCAGCAAGAATGACGACCCGACAAGACGGGATGGCGCAGGTGGCGAACCGAAGAACACATAGATCGTCCGAATGAAATTGATAGAAACCCGAGACTTGGAATGCCCGGCGCTGAACTCAATCTGATCCTGTCCAAGAGCGACTTTTTCGAACTCTTCGCCTTGATGGCGTTCGCATTGCTGACAGCAGTCGGTGGGCTGGCCAAGAAGTGGCGCGATCGGAAGGAGAGCAAGGCTGGCGAGCAGCTCGTCCCGGACATCGAACTGATTGAAGTGGCGGAAATCGCGCCGCCGAGCCCGCCACCGATTGCCCGGCCGGCTCCTCCTCCACCTGTCCGTCGGAAGGCCCCCAAACCGGTGTCGAACGTCCCTGTCAAAATCGCCACCAAGGCTGCAGCGACCGCTCGCGTAACAACACCGACCCTCGAAGACACGTCTTGGGAGCCCGCCAAGGGCGGTACGCGGCTTGATTCACGGTTTTCGGGCTCTGAGCTTCGCAGGGCGATCGTTATGGTTGAGATTCTCGGGCCCCCGGTGGCGCTGCGAAACGACGCTTCAGGCCGTTTCGCGCACTAGATAATGTTACGGGAATGGCCAAGATCTATGTTACAACCTATTGTTATCGGTGGGTATATCAGGTCGTAGCACGTCAAAAGTAAAAAGAATACGACCCCGCGAACAGCCATATCTTTCTGTTGGCAAACATTTTAGTGCACCCCTGTTTCGGATGAATCAATTCGCCTGGAGTTTTATCGTTCACGTGATTTGCCAAACTTTGTTCCTGTGCTATATTCAAATCAGCAGTGAGGTAACAGACTCCCCCCGCAAGACTCTCCCGCAGAGTTGCCTGGCAGGTGGGATGGGCCGAGAACGGCCTTCCGAGGTACCTGCCGAACAAAGAAGTACGAGCCTAGCAGAGGACCGATGGTGGGTCGCGGCTCCGGCACGCGGTGTCGGACGATCTTCTCCCCTACCGTTGACGTTATCGGTCCGGTTTCGCCGCAGTGGCCCTTGGAGGCCACGGGAGTCAGAAACATGGCATCTTCCAACGCCAAGCCGCTACTTGGGCCTCAGTGGTCCGCTCCGACCAATTGCAAGCCGACCGCGGCTGCACTACGAAAACTGGACGACGATGACCGTGGCCGACTGGATCGCGTCTTGTCGGAACCGCTCGAGTTCATCGGGCACAACTCCTTCCACCGGATCAGGACGGGCGCGGAATTATTCGGAGCGCAGGTCGGCTCCGATCAGCGAGCCCGTCCTTGGTGCAACTCGGCGGAGGTCGATTGGTCCGGTTGCACCGTGCCCAAGCGCGGCACGACTCTCACGGCGACTCAGGAGCAGCAACTTTTCCTTCGGCTCAACTATGCCCGCTACCGAATGACGGAACTGATTCGGTCCCGCGAGGGTAAACCGCTGACCGGCCGCATCGCGTCGGAACTCTTGTGGTGGTTCAGGCAGGCCGAGACGGCTAAGTGCGAGATCGTTCGGGCCAACGTGCCGCTGGTGCTGGCCATGGCCAAGCGGACGCGACTGAACAGCATCGACTACGCCGAACTCATCAGCGAAGGCAACATGGCCCTGCTGCGCAGCGTTGACAAGTTCGATTGCAGTCGTGGATTCAAATTCAGCACGTATGCCTGTCGGGCCATTCTGAAGAGTTTTAGCCGAGTGGCCATGCGTACCAGCCGATATCGAAGCCGGTTTCCGACGGAATTCGACCCGTCGCTGGAAAAGAGCGACTTCACCGAGCGCCAGCGGGTGGCACACGAGAAAGACTGCGTCGTCGAGCTTCGCGGCATC
>JAPULF010000379.1 GCA_027295245.1 Planctomycetota bacterium | reverse complement strand
TTTCGCATGACCGGGACCATCGCCGTGATGGCCTATGCCGTCTCGAACATCCCCAACTCGATCTGGAAGGGCGTCAGTTGGAGAACCACACTCAAGTTCGTCTTCGACGGCGTGATCTACGGGTTGGTAACGGCCGGAACCTTCGGCTGGTTGTGGGACGCTGCTTCTTGAGGCACGCGCGCCCGCCCGTGACTGAAAAGAACAATACCACAAGACATTGATAGGGATAGGGAACCCCGATTGCCCGGTCTCCCCCGCGGAACCGCTCGTCAGGTGATCTTCAGTTCCACGGTCGCGGCCTGTGTTGCGTTCTTGATGCTGACTTGGCCGGCTAGATTTCGCACGAAGGAGATGATCGACACGCGTGTTGCGTCGTCTGTTTCCTCGAAGTTGGCCGCGGGCTTGCCCTCGTCCCCGCTCTTGCGGATCGCGATGTTGATCGGGATTTCACCCAGGAATGGAACGCTCAAGCGCTCCGCCGCCGCCTTGGCGCCGCCGCGTCCGAAGAGGTCGTATTCTTTGCCGGTGTCCGGGGCAACGAAGTGGCTCATGTTCTCGACCATCCCGAGAATATCGACATTGAGCTGCTGATACATCCGCAAGGCCTTGGTCGCGTCGAGCAACGCCACCGCCTGCGGCGTGCAGACCACCACGGCCCCTGTCATCGGCAACGACTGCGCCAGCGTCAGCGGCACGTCGCCCGTGCCGGGAGGCAGGTCGATAATTAGGTAATCCAACTCGCCCCATTCGACCTGGTCAAGAAACTGCTTTATGACCCCGTGTACCATCGGCCCGCGCCAGATGACCGCCTTGTCCGGCTCGACCATGAATCCCATCGACATCACCTTGATGTCTGCAACCTCGATGGGCATGATCTTCTCGTCCCGGACGAACGGCTTCTCGTTCTCGATACCCAACATCTTCGGAATCGAGGGCCCGTAAATGTCGGCATCCAGCAGTCCGACCTTCGCCCCTTCGCGGGCAAGCCCCACCGCCGCGAACACCGCCACCGTGGACTTTCCGACGCCGCCCTTTCCGGCGCCGATCGCGATCGTATTCTTCACGCCCGGCAGATGGGCCTGCAAGTTGGCCGTCTGCCGAACCTGGGCGGACCAGTCGATCTCGACGTTCGTGACTCCGTCCAGTTTCTTGACCTCGCGCTCAACGTCCCCGCGAATCTGATCCTTCAACGGGCACGCCGGCGTCGTCAGTTCAACCCCGATCCGCACGGTCCCGTCGTCCAACTCGACGTTCTTGATCATATTCAGCGTAACGAGGTCCTTGTGCAGCTCCGGGTCGTTCACCCGTCGCAGGGCATCGAGGACATCGTCTTTGGTGACAGCGGGCATGCCCATCTCCGGTTGGTGTCGAATCCGGCCCGACACGAAGGCGTCGGCCAATGCGCCAATATAGTACCAAATCAGTCCCGTTTCCAGCAACGGCCCGAACCCGCTCCGCGTGACATGTCCATCCCGCCGCCGCGGGTGGACATGCGAACACCAGGTGCGCCCTAACGACGAACAGGGCTCCCCGAGCGTCGAATGCTTTTCTCGCAAATTTCTCCTAACTGGTCGCGGCCGGCCCTCGCAGTCAACAGGTTTGCCATCACAAGCTTGAGATTCAGTGACACGCACTGCACCCGCCGAGCATTTCCTGCTCGCTGGGAATGGGCCTAGCGAAATTCGCCCCATAAATGGCCTTGTCAAGGGAATGATGGAGGATCTAGGACAAGCCGTTCCTCCGATTGACGAAACGGTTCGATCGCAGATCGGATTCAAGCGCTCACAATCAGGACACCAATTGTCGTCACGAAGTTACGGGCAGGGTACCGCAACATTCGGAAGAATGTGCCCGTCCAGAGAACAGGGGGTAGCGGGCTGGCAAAACGGCAGGCTCGCTAGCGGTTTTGAAATGCCGGCTTGCAGAAAAGCCGCCGGGCTCGTACTACGATAACAGATGCATGCACGGAACCACACACACTCAAGATCTCCGGCGGTATGTCGAGCGATCGGTAGGACTCAGTGCCCTCTCCCTCCGCATCATAGCGGTGATGAAGCGGTTGCCTGAGGCGGTTCTGTCCGACTTCCTTAATGACTCTCGCTTTCGATTGGCGTTGGATGATCATGTCCCGGGCCAGGGACGCGCCGTTTGGATAGCGTGCCCCAAACCGGGAAACGGCAGTCGGTGCGTGATCCTCAAGGCTTCCCTGGCGGATTGCCCAAAAGAATTCGCCCATTACGTGATCGCCCATGAGTTGGCACATGCCCATCTCCGAAACGGCGGCTGGGGCGACCTCGAAGATCCGGAAAGAGCTGCCGACGCCCTGGCGGCGAGGTGGGGATTCAAGCGACCACCGCGAACGATTGCAAAGACAGCGGTTGACGTATCCGACGAAACAGTGCCTTCGGTAAACAGAAAGTTCGCCCCATGACGACGCAAGAGATTCACGCCGGCAGCTCCATGCAAGAGGTGCTGGACGCCTTTCCCGGTGCCCAGCGCGCGTTGATGCGCCAATACCATATCGGCGGCTGCAGCCATTGTGGCTTTGATCTCTCAGATCATCTGGGCGATGTGCTGGCCAAGCACAGCGTACTGAATGTGGCCGAGGTCCTCGAGTACATCAAGACCAGTCACGAGCAGGAACAACAGCTTCAGTTGAGTCCGCAAGAACTCGCCCAGGTGCTAGAGGGTGAGACGGTCCCCCGGCTCATCGATGTCCGTTCCTCGGAGGAGCAGGCCATCGTCAAACTCGAAGCGGCCCTCCCACTCACACAGGCATTGACCCAGGAGATGATGAGGGATTGGCCGAAGGACACACCGATCGTGTTCTACTGTCACCACGGTATCAGGAGCCTTGAGGCGGCCTCCTACTTCATCGGACACGGTTTCACCAACGCTCGCAGCCTTAAGGGCGGAATCGATGCGTGGGCGCAAGAAGTCGACACATCGTTGCCGCGGTACTAGAAG
>JAPULF010000378.1 GCA_027295245.1 Planctomycetota bacterium | reverse complement strand
CGTCAAGCCGACCGTCATTGTTTTCCTGGATCAGAATATTGGTCGGTTTGACGTCCCTGTGGATCACGCCCACCGAGTGGGCCGCGGAGAGCGCCCCGCATAACTGCAAGACAAGGTCAATCCTGAGATCGAGCGGCATCTGCGAAATGCCCCCTTCACCCGCCGCCCAGTCCGCCAGGTTCCCGCCCGCGGTGTACTCCATTTCCAAGTAGTACGGCGCCCGGTTGAACTGCACCTCGAACAGGCGCGCGATATCCTGCCGCTCGCCCAATTGCTCGCGAATCAACCGAAAGAGTCTCAGTTCCCGCTTGAGCGTCCGCAGCCGCTCGGCCTCGAAGCAGAATTTGAACGCTCGCTGCTCGCGCGTGTCGTCGTGCCGGGCAACCCAAACCTCGCCGAAACCGCCTTCGCCGATCTTGCGCTCCAGCTTCCATTTGTCGCGACCGGAAATCCTCTGGCCCACCGCCGGCCGCTTCCCGAGCGTTACTTCATCTCCCGGTGCCACGGCTCGCTGCGCCTTCTCGGAATCCGGCGGCGGCGTCAGCGATGACAGACCGCTCACGCCGACCTCGCACACGTTGATCGCGTCCTCGATGCCCTTCAACCGGTAGGGACCGTGGTCCAGCCACTCGATCGCCGAGCCATCCGGTGCCGCCCGCACCTGCTGCCTGACGGAATCGAAAGTGTGCCGCGTCAACAGCACCTGACCCCCTTGGGCCAACCCCATCACGCGCGCCGCCGTGTCGACCGCCAAGCCCACGAGCTTCACACGACCCGCCCCCGAAAGTCCCGAATCCACCTCCACGATTTCACCCATGTGGATTCCGACGCGGGCTTGCAGCGGCGTCGGCGCACCCGGTGCCCGCAGCCCCTGATGAAATGCCAGCGCGCAGCGAACGGCGTTGGACGGCACTTCAAATGTGGCGAAGAACCCGTCACCCGTGTCGTCCCGTTCGAGGCCCTGGAACTGCGCCAGGCACTCGCGGAAGAGCTTGTCGTGAAATGACACCGCCCTTGCCGCCGCGGCGTCCCCCACGCGACCTTTCAAGTCGGTCGAACCCACAAGGTCCGTGAACAACAACACGTGCAAAACCGTGCCTGATTCCGGCACATTCGTCTCCCGCGACTGACCCCACACAAAACGACCATTCTAGCAGCACAGTGCAAGGCCGTCTCTGCACGTCTGATCGAGCCCCCGCGGGGGAACCGCTCAAGCCTTCCAATGTTGATCATCAAGCGTCGATCCCGCACAGATCACCGGCGCGTTGAGAAGACGGCTTCCTCGCTCACAACCTCTGTTGTCAAGGATGGTTTACGGACAAAACCAATTCAAGACGTTGCGCTGCACTGCGAGTCGCGAATGACCGAACACCAAACCCGCATCGATGCAAACTGTCGCATGGGGTCATGAGACTTCGAACTCGAGAATGGTTTACAGATCGCCCGACCACACAGTTGGCGACGTAAGAATCCGCACCGAATGTTCCATGACCCGTGGGACTCTACCGCATGCCAACTCGGATTTGGGCGATCACGACCCGCCGCGCCGCTCGATCGGAATGTACGCCCGCGACGTCGGGCCCGCATAAATCTGCCGCGGACGATAAATCCGACCCTGCGGGTTCATCCGAACCTCGCGCCAATTCGCGATCCATCCGGGAATCCGCCCGATCGCGAACATCACCGTGAACATGTTCACCGGAATGCCGATGGCCCGCATGATGATTCCGCTGTAGAAATCGACGTTGGGGTATAGCTTGCGCTCGACGAAGTAGGGATCGTTCAACGCGACATCCTCCATCTTCATCGCGATGTCGAGCAGCGGGTCGTGAACGCCGAGCTTGTCCAGCACCGCCTTGCACGACTGCTTGATGAACTTCGCCCGCGGATCGAAATTCTTGTAAACCCGGTGCCCGAACCCCATCAGACGAACGCCTTCTTCCTTGTTCTTGACCTTCTCGATGAACGAATCGACCCGCCCCCCGCGTTCGTGAATCTGCGAGAGCATGTCGATCACCGCCGCATTCGCCCCGCCGTGCAGCGGCCCCCACAGGGCGCACACCCCCGCCGCCACCGACGCATACAGGTTCGCCTGGCTCGACGCCACCATCCGCACCGTCGAGGTCGAGCAGTTCTGCTCGTGGTCCGCGTGGAGAATGAAAATCTGGTCCAGGGCCCGGGCGATCTCCGCGTCCACCTCCCAGGACCGATTCGGCCGGCTGAACATCATGTGCAGCAGGTTCGATCCGTACCCCAGGTCGAACCGCGGGTACATGATGGCCTGCCCGATCGACGTCTTGTAGCTCGCCGCGGCGATCGTCCGCACCTTGCTCATCAGCCGCGCGACGGTTTCCAGAAAGTGCTCGTCGTCCGACGGCTGCACCAGGTCCGGCTGAAAGCAACCGGCCGTATTGATCATCGCCGAAAGAATCGCCATCGGCGGGGCATTCGGCGGAAATCCCTCGAAGTGATGCCGCATGTTCTCGTGAAGGAACTGGTGTTCGGTCAACCGACCGCGGAATTCACTCAACTGGCTTTCCGTGGGCAACTCGCCGAAGATCAAGAGGTACGCCGTCTCAGTGAAGGTCGAGTGCTCCACCAGTTCCTCGATGGGATAACCGCGATACCGCAAGACGCCGCGCTCTCCATCAATGTAGGTGATCCGGCTTTGGCACGAACCCGTGTTGCCGTACCCCTCGTCCAGTGAAATCAATCCGCTTGAAGAACGCAGCGCGGTGATATCCAGTACGCGTTCGTTCTCGGTTCCGACACGCACCGGCAAGTCGAACGTCTTGCCCTCGAAGCTCAGTTTCGCACTCTGCTCGGACATGGTCGAACTCCTCTATTCCTGTACGTCCTGCACGCCGACACCCGCTCATATCATAAGATGACGGAGTCGGTTTGCACCAGCAAGGAATCCGCGTCGATTGCCGGAATCGGGCAATACGATGCGTGGCCCGGGGCGTCGGCCGCGTGCGGCCCTGGCCCGCCGATCATCGTCGAAATGCTCGCCGCAACCACCGTCACCGATAGCGGGTCGTTATTCGCTCGGTAGTCGAGGCACACCTTGACCGCGTAGGTCGACGAATGGGTCGGGCCCCCGAAGTGCGCCCACAGCGGCCCGCCGCCGGCATAGCCCCGAGCCGAGGTCTCGATCCGGGTCGAGGAAATACGGCCGGGCGGCGTCCGAGCTTCATCGAATCGACATCTTGACGAAGACAGCCTGAAACATCAGTGTGCCGAGGGTAAGGGTTGGGGGATAAGTTATGGGGCGTCCGAAAAAGAAGTGCAGAATCGGTGCAGTCATCGTTCGGCCCGGCGTGCGCCAAGACAGAACGCCGCGGTCGCTTCGCGACGTCGACGCCGGACCGGACCCGGCGCAGGCGTCGTCGCGTAACAACCGCGACGCAGGTCGAATCGAATCAAAAGAGCTGGATGATCTCCAGCCAGAGGTTTCCGGACACGAATCTCCACGTACTCGTGATGAGTTCGAAACTGTACAGGCCGCCCAACAGAGGCGCCGAGCCCGTCACGAACGCGTCCAAGGAGCATCCGGTCAACCACGGGAAACACGCCGTGATCACCAACAACAGTGACTTAAAGGATCGGGTTGAGCCCTTTCGTCGAACGTTCATTTCTTATTCCCTCCGGTCGTTTCGCCCCGTGCGGCGCCGCCGGCCTGGCCCACCACTAGGAGTGGCCATGCCGGATCAACAGCGGTCCGCGACTAGGGCAACAAGGCCACAAAGTTGATGTCTATTCCCAACCCGCTGAATATCGCATTCAGGATCGACGCGAGCAGCTCGAAGACCTGAAGCGTGCCGGGCAATGGGATGAACGTAAAGTAGAGTTCCGTCAAAAACTGCAGGATTCCGGTTTCCATGGTCTAATCCTCTCGTGAATCACATTCGCGTCTATCGACGCGTTTCATCCAGTCAAGTCCGAATCGACCCTCGTCAAGAGGGTCGATCCGGGCTCGTACCCCCCAATTATCTGTTTGCTCGCCGTCGCCGGCGCCTGTTTCCTATCGTAAGCGAAGCCAGCCCCAAAATCATCGCCGACATGGCCGCGGGGCAACCCGCGCCCCCACCGCATATCGCTACCGGCGTTCGGAAAACAGCCGTCGGCAAGAGACTGACCGTCGTACCGCCGTCACACGAATCGATCGGCGTGCCGCCCAGCGCCGCACACGAAGACTCGCTGATCAACTCGCACGAACCATCCGGCAGACAGCACGGCGTTACCAATTC
>JAPULF010000377.1 GCA_027295245.1 Planctomycetota bacterium | reverse complement strand
ACCGGAAAGGCGGTCAATAAGAAAGCCGTATACGAAAAGGACGGCGACAAGACTTACTTCTGTTGCAAGATGTGTCTTTCGAAGTTCTCACAGGACCCCGGAAAATACAAAGACAAGCTCGCCAACTGCTACACCTACCAGACCAAGTGCCCGGTCATGGGCGAGGAAATCGACCCCAAGGCGGCCACCACTCTGTACAACGGATTCAAGTTGTACTACTGCTGCGCAATGTGCGACAAGAAGTTCAAGGAGAATCCCGCCAAATATGTCGCCAATCTCGAGGCCCAGGGAATCAAGATTGATCCCAAGAAGGTCGGTGCGAAGAAGGACGCTAGCGACAAGGGCGCACACGAGGGCCATGATCACAAAGGCCATGATCACGAGGGCCATGATCACGGAGATCACGACGGCTAGGTGAAACGCCGAAATGCCTGAAAAAGTCCGGGCGAGCGGCTTTTTCCAAGGGCGATAGAGCGACAGTTCTACTCTCGAATCATCGCTCCCGGGGGCGTTGCGTTGCGAAATAAGCACATCGCCCAATCGACTATGCGAATGAAAAAAGTCCACCGATTGATTCTGAGCTGCACGCTCGTGTCGCTTGCCTTGTCCTCGGCTTGTGCATTGAACCGGCGGGCCGATTCGGAGGTAAGCGATCTCCTCGAGAAGTACGAGCGGACGCGAATGCGGGAGACTCGAGGCTACGGACAACTCCCGAACCAATCTTCTGTCGACTCATCATCACGCGGGCCGCAGCCGGGCCAAACGCCGACTGACGACCGGTCGCTTGCGGGCTTGATTGCCATCGCATTGGAACGCAACCCGGACATCCTGGCGGCGATCGACGTTGCACGCGGCATGGCGAGCCGCGTTCCGCAGGCCACGGCGCTACCTGATCCATTCCTTTCGACCAAGACGTTGCCCGAGCCGGTGCGAACCGCTGAGGGCGACAATTACTTTGTGCTCGGCGTCAAGCAGAAACTCCCGGTCCCCGAAAAACTCGATCGTCGCGGCCGGGTGGCGCTGGAAAGCGCGCGAATGGCGATGGAGCAGCTTGAACAGACAAGACTCCGCGTGATTGGGGATGTGAAACGGGCGTATTTCCAGCTGTACGCCCTCGACAACACGATTTCCATTACGGAGGAGAACTTGGTGCTCCTCCGCGACTTGATCGAAGTCACGCGGGGCCAGCTCGTGGCGGGCCGGGGGCAGCAGGAGGATGTGTTGCGCTCCCAGGTGGAACTTTCCAATCTCGAAAGCAAACTTGTCGAGCTGCGACAGCGCCGGATCACAACGGCATCTTTTCTTAACGCCCTTTTGGATCGCCCTCACACGATAAGGGTGCCCACCCCTCCTGAGTACGACGTGCGCCGCGTTGCCTTGCAGGTCGATCAGCTCCTCCGGTTTGCCGCCGAGACGAATCCGGAACTGAAGCGCCTGAAGCGGCAGATCGCTCGCGACGAGCACGGCGTCGGGCTGGCGAAGCTGGCGTACTGGCCGGATTTCACGATCGGATTCGAGTGGATGCAGATGGATCCTCGCGCGGCGTTTCGACCGCCGGTAAACCCGCAAACCGGCATGCGCCCGCGGACGCCCCAAATGAGCGAGGACGGCAGCGACAATTGGGCGATCACTTTTGGTTTTAACATCCCGCTCTGGTTCGAAAAGATCGAGGCCGGCATTCGCGAGGCCCGGCACAAGCTGTCCGCCTCCCGGCATCAGCTCACTTCGGTGAGGAACCTGGTCACATTCAAGGTTCAAGATGCCCTTGCCCGCGTGCGATCATTTCGGGAGATCGCCAACCTGTTTGCCACAACGATTATTCCGCAGGCCGAGCAGGCCTACGAAGTCTCGCGAGCGGGCTACGTCGCAGGTACGTCGGACTTTCAATTCGTCATCGACAATTGGCAGAAGTGGCTGCTTTTTCGCATCCAGTACTACCGCACCCTGGCGGAACTCGAGCGAAGCGTCGCCGATCTCGAGCAGGTCGTCGGCATCAGCCTGGTGAACGCCCAAGATCAGGCTCGCAGCCCCGCGAGCGAGCCCGAGCGGTCTGTTCCGCCGATCGAGGACTGACAAATGAGTGCTATTCGTATTGTCGGAGTTAAGGGCTGGGCACCGGTCCTCGCGATCTTGATTCTGCTTCCGTCGGCAACCTACATGGCCGGCCTTCGGATGTCGCCCGGTGGCGGTGGCGAGTCCGCGCCCTCGACGGACAATGGCGATGAGCCGAAGGTCTTGTACACGTGCGGAATGCACCCGCAGATCCTCGAGCGCAAACCCGGTATCTGTCCCATCTGCCAAATGAAGCTCACGCCGATGAAGCTGGACGGTGGCGAAGATGACGGAGCATCCACGGGTCCCCAGGAGCGCAAGGTGCTGTACTGGCGAGCCCCGATGGATCCGAACTACATCTCGGAAAAGCCGGGCAAGAGTCCCATGGGAATGGACCTGGTGCCCGTGTACGCGGATGCGCGTGAGACACTGTCGGGACCCGTCATTCGCATCGATCCCGTCACCATACAGAACATGGGCATTCGTACGGAACGGGTCCGGCGCGGTCCGCTCGTGAAGATCGTGCGTACGCTTGGACGTGTGGACTACGATGAGCGATTGGTCGTGTTCGTGAACACGAAGTTCGATGGATGGATTCAGGAACTGTACGCGGATGAGACCGGGCAGCGGGTCAAGCGAGGACAACCCCTCTTCGCCGTCTTTTCCCCGGACCTCTACTCGGCTCAGCAGGAATTCCTCACCGCCTTGACCAGCCTCCCGAAGTTCGAGGACAGCACGTCCAGCACTGCCTACCCAAACGCCCTGGCGAATGTCGAAGCAGGCAGGCGCAAGCTGAAATATCTTGATGTCTCCGATGATCAAATCGATCGTTTGGCCAAGTCCGGCAAGCTCGAGAAAAACCTGACGATCCACTCCCCGGCCGAAGGAATCGTTACGGAGAAGATGGCCCTTCAGGGCATGCTGGTCAAACCGGGGATGAGGCTTTACACCATCGCTGACCTCTCTCGCGTGTGGGTCTTTCTGGATATCTATGAATATCAACTTCCTTGGATACGCGTCGGGCAGGATGCGACCATGACATTGCCGTACGTCCCGGGAAGGATCTTCCGCGGCAAAGTGGTCTATATCTATCCCTATCTCGAGAAGGAGACGCGGGTGATAAAGGCCCGGCTCGAGTTTGACAATCCCAACCTCGAACTCAAGCCGGAAATGTACGCCAATGTGATGCTGGAATCCCGGCTTCGCGATGATGCGATCCTGATCCCGCGCGAGGCCTACATAGATTCGGGCACACGCAAGGTCGTATTCGTCGATCGCGGCGACGGGAAATTCGATCCGCGCGATATCCAGGTCGGTGTGGAAGGCGAGGGCGGCAGGGTGGAGGTGCTTCTCGGACTCGAAGAAGGCGACGTCGTCGTGACCTCGGGCCAGTTTATGCTCGACTCCGAGAGCAAGCTCAAGGAAGCGGTCGCCAAGATGTTGCAGGCCAAGCGCGCCCCCGTGAAGAAAGCGGGCGCATCCATGGCAAAGGCGGCGGGAATGGATCACGCGGCGCACGCCGGCCAAACGGAGGCACAACAGGCGATGACCGGTCCGGCCATTCCGTCCGATGCAGCCTACGCCTGTCCGATGGACAAACACCCGGACGAGTCCGATCAGGCAAAACAGGGCGCCTTCTTTTCCAGCGAGCCCGGCGAATGTCCTTGGTGCGGCATGAAGCTCAAGCCGATCGACCAGCTACAGTGGGTGCAAGCGATGAAGGCCGCCGAGGGGGCGGACGTGGGCTATACCTGCCCGAAGCACGACCACGTATTCTCCGATCGCCCGGGCGACTGCCCACGCTGCGGCAAAAAGCTGGAGGCATTCAAGGTCATGTACACCTGCCGCGATCCTGTGCACGCCGGCGAGATCAGCACCTTCTCAGACGATTGCCCGCGCTGCCTCGATCCGTTGGTTGCATTTCGCGGCCCCTGGCTGGGTGAGGAAA
>JAPULF010000376.1 GCA_027295245.1 Planctomycetota bacterium | reverse complement strand
CAGCCTGTATCTCGGATCTATTGCCGGGTTGAACCGGGATATTCGCGAAATCGAGCGATCCAATAAACCCTTCCATGCCATAATCTTCGGCTTCTACGCGGCGGAATCGCCAGATTGCACGGATTGGGGCGGGAATCGGTTATTTGTGGTCGTCTTCTCGGTCGAGGAGGCGGATGGCCGTGCCGCTGGGGAGTCCGACGGCCCGGGCCTGGGTTTCCCACACGATCTTGCCGAATCGCCGCGCCCGCTGCAGGAACGTCGGATCGGTGTTGTTGACGCGAAGCAGGGCATTGGCGTCCCCGACAAACCCCCAGAAGGCGTCGAGATCGGGGACCCGGCCCTGGATTCCGGTACGCAGCTTTTCGAGTCGCCGTAAAAGCCGCATCTTGTGATGAAGCTCCATATCGGTGTCGTCGCGGATGATCTCGTGCAGCTCTTCAATCAGCACCTTCATCTCGCCCATATCACCCTGCGAGAATTCGTAGGCGAAGCTGGTACGGAGCAACGCGGTGTAACGGGCAGACGATCGTGCATAGCTGGAGCGCCGCAATCTCCCGGCGGCGATTTTTCGGGCAGTGGAGAAGGCGTCGTGCACCGCATCGACGCCGCCGGCACGATTCAGCGCGTCAAGCTTTGGCAGGGTCAGAGCGATGGAGCGGGACCTGGAAAAAGCATCGAGAAATGCGAGGGCATCGACGTAGGCGTCATAGCTCTTGACCCGCTCTTCCGGCTTCACCGTGTTGTCGGCCTCCTGAAAGATATGGCAGATGAGGTCGAGGGCCTCGTCGTTGTCGGAGGGCAGATTGGCGATAAAACGGTCGGTGAACACGGTCGTTTCCGGCTTGAGGATCCGTATTGAGGTCACTAAACGATATTGTCGAGATTCAAGAATGTCCAGCGATTCCCCGTGGCGTCCGGCGCCCGTTGCGGAACGGAGGGGCCGACGACGGAGCCCGAGGGTCTAGTAACGACGAATTCCCCTCGAAACGCGGAACCTCCCAGGGGTGGACAGCGTCCAACCTCGTGCAGATGTACGCCCAATGCGTGTACATGGATTCCAAGGTCAGCCCGCAGTTGCGTGGCTTTTGGGCAACAATCGGAGAAACCCATGAGACTTCCTTTCCCTCTTGCAGGCCGCCTGCGATGGACGGCGTCCGTGTTGACCGTCGTGGCCCTCGGGTCGGTCGCACTCATCGCGGCATCGGTGCAGGGGCCGGCCGATCTGCTCGATGAGGCGGACGCCTTGGCCAAAGAGCAGCATTGGGCCGAGGCCCGAGAGAAGTACGACCACGTTCGCGACGCCGAAGCCGGTTGGCAAACCGCGCGGGCCCGGACCTCCATCGAGGGCGCGATCGAATGCAGCATGCACCTGAAACAGTGGGACGAAGCCCTTTCCCGAGCCGGGCAGTACGTAGACAAGGTCACGGGCTCGATCGAGGAGGCCGTCGGGCGCCGGCTCCTGGCGGGGCTCTACCTGAACGTTCCGCACGAAGGTACCAAGCGCGGCTCGACGTATCTGCGCGGACAGTGGACGCAGGGCGTCTACGTTTCGTCCTGGAAGAAAGACCGCAGGAGGGCGATCAAAGAATACGAGAAAGCCCGCGCCCTGCTTGCCGGAATCGCCGAAGAAGCCGCGGAAGCAAACGAGCCGTCGAAGAAGCGGGAGCAGATCGAGGCGGAGCGCATCGGCGTGAACTTCGACCTGGCCTCCGCGATCACGTCCATCGGCGGCTACCAGCCCTACGGCTATAGGTGGGACTGGTGGTGGGGCTGGGGGCGAGACGACGAGGAGGATTCGGACGCGGTTGACGAGGCCGACTACGAGGAGCCGCGCCGCTACTGGGGCTGGAACCGGCCGCAGTCGCCGCCGACGGGCGTTCTCGTCGGGGCGGACGGCCGACCGCGGTTCTTCACGACCCCGCAGCGGTATAGGGCCGGTTTGGGAGACGGTCAGGCGGTTCGGTTTCTGCTGGACGAGATACAGAAGATCGATACCAGCGAGAAGAAGGACAGTGCGGCACGGGCCCTGCTGCGCTTGGCGGTGATCGCCCGCTCGTTGTACGGGCCGGAGGTCATCACCAACGCCCGCGCGCAGAGCATCCGCTACGACCGCTTTGGCCGGCCGCTGCCGGCGGCGAAGGATGACGAACCGGTCGAGAAAAAACTGTGGGAACTGGCCGACGATGAGGCGATCGCGTTCGTGGGCGGCAAACCGCGGCTGATCAAGTTGCCGCCGGCCGAAAGCCCGCTCGCCATCCTGCGGCGGCTCGAAGCGCAATTCCCCGAGAGTAGCTACGTTCCCGACGCGAAGTACACGCGCGGGCTGTACTACCAGACGCGCCGGCAGTTCCCGCAGGCCATCCGGGAATACGACGCCCTCATCGCCGCCCATCCGGATAGCGAACGTTCGCGCCACGCAAACAACCGGCTTGCAATTATCCGCAAGAAAGATGCAATGCTGGATGCCACCGGCGTCTACCTGCCGGATGAGTCTCCCAAGCTTGGTTTTACCTATCGCAATACGGACGCAATCGAGTTCACGGCGACGGAAGTCGATCTGCTGAAGTTCGTGCGCGACGCGATGGAGAACGACAAGAATCCCTGGTGGCAATACCGCAACTTGTCGGGCTCGTTCTTCAACGAGAATCCGCCGCGCTGGCGCCGCTATCTCGGCGACAAGGCGGCCGAGTGGACCGAGCGCGTACCGCTACTCGAGGATCACCGCGCCGCCCAGGGCCACACGCTCGCGCCGCTGAGAAAGCCGGGCGCCTACGTCATCGAGGCCCGACCGGCCGGCAGCGACGACGTCTCCCGCGCGCTCCTGGTGGTCACGGACATCGCCGTCGTGCAGAAAAACCTCGAGGGCCGCGGGTTGATTTACGTGTGCGACGCCCGCAGCGGTCGGCCGCTGCCCGATACCGCTGTGCGCATCTACGAGCACTGGCGCCGCCACAAAGACGGCGATTCGCGCAACCGCTGGATCGACACGGTCCAGATGACCAACGAGGACGGGGCGATCGAATATACCCGGAAACACGGAAAGAATGGCTCGGTCGTCGACGCCATTATCGCGGGCAGTGACGGACGGATCGCGCTGTCGTTCTTTCAGCAATGGTCGGAACACGTGTGGGATCCGGCCGCCCAACGTGGACAGCGAGTTTACATCGTGACCGATCGGCCCGTATATCGCCCGGGGGACACGGTGCGGTTTCGCGCCTGGGTGCGCAATCGCGGCGCCAAGGGGTACGACCAACCGAATGTAGACCGCAGCTACGATGTCGAGCTGTACGACCCGAAGGGTACGCGCATTGAAAACCGGTCCCTGAAGTCGGACAAGTTCGGCGGGATTCACGGCGCGTTCACCCTCGGCGACGAGCCGCCGCTCGGGCTATACGGCATCCGAGTCAGCGGGCGAAGAAACGACGGGACCAACGCCGCGGGAGGCACGTTCCGCGTCGAGGAATACAGGAAGCCCGAGTTCGAGGTAATCGTCAAGCCGTCGACAACCCAGGCCCGGGTGGGCGAGAAGCTAAAGGCGACGATCGAGGCGCGGTATTACTTCGGCGCGCCCGTCGCCGGCGGAACCGCGACGTACAAGGTCTTCCGCGAGACGTACCACCACGCCTATTGGGGGGCCGCCGAGTACGACTGGCTCTACGGGCCGGGCTACGGCCGCTGCTGGTATCCGTATCCATGGTT
>JAPULF010000375.1 GCA_027295245.1 Planctomycetota bacterium | reverse complement strand
ATCCTTCGCCGAGCCACCGGCGACCCATTCCCAACCGCCGACGGCGAACCTCGGGCTTCGGCCCGTGTACCCCGCCCCGACCGACCTTCACCGGGCGGCTTGCAGGCGACGAGAATCGATCCGCGGGCCCGGCTTCGGCTTGCGGCTAAACGTCGCGCGGCATGCAAGCGCACGACGTGCTTGAAGCCCCGATGTCGCGCGGTTTCTTGCCGTTATTGCGCGTTGACCACTCGAATCCGCGAACCGAAAACCACGATCAAGTCTTGCCCATCGGCCTTCCGAAGTAGGGGCAGACGTGCGCTTTGACGATGCCCGTCGAGGACACGTCGAGGATCTCGGAAGCCTATGTCCATGACGACAGTCGCAACGCTTTGCCCGTTCGATCGGACTGTGATGCAGACGCAGATGCCCGAGACGGGCGAGGGTTGGTGGGTCTGCCCGACATGCCTGTTTCGATCGCTGGACAAACCGCACCCTTCGCGGAACGACCTGGGCGTTCGTCGGTCCGGGGCGATGACGGAAGCACCGGCGACCGGCCCCCATAGCGAGCGATTGCGTCGCTGGCTCGGAGCGGTCGGTACACGTGTCCTGGGGCAATCCCGGATTCAATCATATCGAAGTCGGGATGACCGTACCGTCGCCGCCCGATTGACGCTGGACGCGCCGAAATCAACGTCGGTGCCGGAATGGGGGACTTCAGACCTGGACCCGGCGACCCCTTCGCCGGCATCCTCCTCTACGGGCGCCGCCGCAGAGCGGATCGAGCTGTTCTACGATTCGATCGCCGAGCGATTCGACGACATCATGAATCTATACGACATGCGGCGCCGCGTAAGTATCGTCTTCGACGTGTTCTTCCGGGATCATGACCTGGCGGGCCGGAAACTTCTGGACGCCGGGTGCGGCACCGGTTGGTTCACGCTCCGGGCGCATGAGCGCGGCGCGGACGTGACGGCCCTCGACATCGGTCCGAAGCTGCTCGAACAGGTACGTCGCAAGTGCAAGGCCAAGACCGTCTGCGGCGACGTGCTAGACCTGGAGTTCGGCGATGACAGCTTCGATGTCGTCGTATCCTCCGAGTGTATCGAACACACGCGTCGGCCGCAGGACGCCGTTCGAGAGTTGATTCGCGTTTGTCGCCCAGGCGGACTGATCGCGATCACATCCAACAATCACATCTGGTACTGGCTGTGCGCCTTGGCCGACAAGTTCGACGCCCGACCCTATAAGGGAATAGAGAATTGGCCGCGATGGTCCGAGCTGCGGGACTGGGTCGAGCGGGAGAACGTGCGGATACTGGACCGACGCGGCATACACCTGTTCCCGTTCCAGGTGCGATTGTTTCACCCCATCCTGAAGATCATGGACCGATTCGGCCGGCGGCTGGGTCCGCTGTGCGTCAATCAGGCGATTCTCGCCATCAAGCAATGTTGACGATTCGTCCACGCTTCTATGTCGTGCCGACACTGGTGTTTCTGGGGGCCGGTTTTGCACTGGCGAACGGTTTGGGGTACGGAGCCGGCAATCTGCGCCAATACTTGCTGCACGGCCTGCACGCCATCGACGCGGATTTTCTGTCGAGTGACTGGTTTACGAGTCAGACTCGACCCCATCACTTGGCGTTCAATTGGCTCATCGGGATTTTTGCGAAGATATCCGCGTTGGATGTAGCCTTCGCCTCGGCGAACGCGGTATTCGCGCTGGTATTCGTCGGCTGCATATTCTTTCTCGCCGCCCGCCACTATCGAACGCCGCTCGTCGTAACGGCGATCACCGTCTTGATCGTGCTGTTCGTCCCGCGCCCGTACCTGGGCTTGACCACAATCATCAACATGTACTTTCAGCCGTCTACGGTCGGCGCCGTCGGATTGCTGCTTGGGCTTGTGTGCCTGTGTTACGAGCGATACAAGACGGCGGGCGTCGTCTTGCTCGTCGCGGGCGTCTTTCACATCAATTACATGGTCTGGTCGATCGCGGTCGTCGGGTTGGTCGTGGCGGCGAATCTGAATCGGATCGGTGTGCGGCGGGGGCTGTACGTGCTGGCCCCGATTGCGATTTCGGTCCTCTACCACCTTCCGTTCATCGCGGTGTCTCGGGCCCCGGAGCAACTCGCGAGCGGGCCGATCGCCGCTCGGATCCTTCACGACATCTACATGCCGTATCACTCGCGGCCGCTCACGTGGGGCACCGAGCGGTTTATCCAATTCGGTTTGCTCATGTCGGCCGCGGCGGTCGCATGGTGGTTCGTCCGACCGGAGTGGCGACCGAATCGTATTACAAAGACGGTGCTATTAACCCTCGGGCTGGCCTTGGGTGTCGGGACACTCCTGACGACGGTCGTACAAATCGATGTCGTCGCCCTGATCTTTCCATTTCGGCTGGCGCCGTTCCTGATTCTCGCGGCTCAGATCGTGGTGGCGGGGGCAATCTCGACATCTGCACAATTCGAGAAGCTTTCGATCCCCAAGACGCTGGTGCTGTGGGCGTTGCTGGGGGCATTGTACTATTGGGCCGGCGTGAGCCCATACGAGCTTGCCGGGATTGGGGCGATCGCTACGGCGCTGCTGGCCGGTCGTTTGTACAGCGAACGTCGGCGTTCGTCGCTGACGGCGACACTGGTCTTAGCCGGTCTTACGGGCTTGTTGTACCTCGGCGGGGCCGGGCGTACGGGGGTGGCGTTCGTTGCGGCATTCGCGGCCGCGGGGATCGCATGGCGTTGGACGCAACGATCTCGGTGGAAAGACGGGCGGTGGCCGAGTCCGCTCGTGATCGCCCGTGTCTTGGTGCCGATGTGCATCGCGGCGTTTGTCATGCGGATGGGGGCGTCGCGAAAAGACCTTGCCGGTCCGCCGCCCTCGCCGGAGGAGCAGGTTCTGTACGCTTGGTGCCGGGCGCGGACGGACCGAAACGCAATCTTCATCATCCCGCCCGGCCTGGCCGGTTTCCGGCTCGGTGCGGAGCGGGCCGTGGTTGCGGACTGGAAGTGCATGCCGATCCTGGCCCACGACACCGTCGAGTGGTATCGCCGGCTGGCGACGATTTGCGGGGGCGATTTTGGCAGCCTGGCGGAGGCGACGACGAACTTCGAGCGTATCGGCGTCGGTCAAGCGCGCCAGGTCGCGCGGGAGTTCGGGGCTCGGTATCTGGTGGCGCGCCGTCGCGACCACAAGGGCGATCTTCGAACGCTGCGACCCGCCTATTTCGACGATACGTTTGCGGTGCTGGATCTGCGGCAGGAATGACCCGTCGTCCACCGCCTTGATAGAATCGGGCGCTTGTCGTGCCTCGAGCCGATTTAAGGCGCCAGGTTCATTCTTGAATTCGACTCTCACCCATGACACCGAAAACGACAACGCCGTTATCGCCCCGCGCCACCGGGCGCGTAGCGGTCCTGCTTCAGAACCTCTACGAGGAAATGGGGAGATCGGACCAAGAGGCCGCTTGGCGCGAACGCGTTGAGGCCTCGTCATTCCGACCCTCTACAAGGAAATGAAGACCGAAGAAGCCGACTCCTGAGCCTGCCCGAACACGCGGAGCATCGGCGTCCCGCCGGTGTGCCACTGTTTCTTGAACAGTGGGATTCGACACTGTGGCACTGGTTTTCAACCAGTGCTGATTAAATGACCGATCCCACCACCCCAAACCCCCACCGCCAAGCCGTCATTTCGCCCCTCAAGACCCTCT
>JAPULF010000374.1 GCA_027295245.1 Planctomycetota bacterium | reverse complement strand
CCCCTGATTCTATGCAGAACTACTCCCACTCCGGGAAGATTCCTGGTTTCGCATCGCGATCTCGGCGTTGCGCTTCCACATCTGAAACTTCGCCCGATCGAGGGCCTTGCCGCGCACTCGCGTCTTGTAGTCGGCTTCGCTCTCGGCAATCAGAACGCCCAGCGGCGGCCGTGCATCGTCGTGCGAGCCCGCAAACCGGGATTCCGCCGACTCCGGCGCATGGCTGTTAAACGGACACACCGTCTGGCAATCGTCGCAGCCGAATACCCAATCGCCCATCTTGCCCGCCGGCTCCGGTTCGATTTCGCCGCGATGCTCGATCGTCAAATACGAAATACACCGTCGGGCATCCATCACGTACGGACTCGGAAACGCATCCGTCGGACAGGCCTCCAGGCAACGCGTGCAGGTTCCGCAGTGATCCGGCATCGGTGCATCGGGAGCGATCCGCAAATCCGTGACGATCTCACCCAGAAAAAAGAACGAACCCAGCGAAGGGTCCAGCACCATCGTGTTCTTCCCGATCCAACCGACCCCCGCCGCGGCCGCCAATTCGCGCTCGATGATCGCCGACGTATCAACACAAATCCGGGCCTCGAACGTTTCCGGAAACATCCGACGCATCTCCAGCAGCAGCGCTTCGAGCCGCTCGCGCAGAACCACGTGGTAGTCCTCGCCGTGGGCATACGAAGCCACCCGCCCGCGCGCAATATCCAGGCCGTCCCCGGCGCCGCTTTCGGCCGTCGAGCCCTCGCCGTGATCCGCATCCGGCCGTGATCGGTGGTAATTCAGCGCAACGACAATCACGCACTCCGCCCAGGGAAGCCAGGTCCGGATGTCGATCCGCGATTCGACGTGCCGGTGCAAATACCCCATCGAGCCGGCATATCCGTTGCCCAGCCATTCGCGAACGAACCCCGACCGCGGAATCGAGCCCGCCGCCGCCACGCCGCAACGGTCGAAATTCAAAGCCAGGGCCGCACGCTTGATCGATTTGCTTCGCTGGTCCGGTGACATACAATACACGCTATCATAGCGGGGCCGTCTGTTCGCACCCGGGCCGCGGTCATGTATGAAGCCGTCTTGACGCAATTTTCAGACACCGACGGTAATCTGCCGAACGAGGGGTTCCAAAATGCTCTTCAATTTTGACTGGTGGTTCGGATCGGGCTATTCACAGCAACTCGACGAGGCCAAACTGCGTTGCGCCCGAAACCGTTTTCCGGATGCCGATCCCGACAAGTCCGACAGCAACCCGGAGTATTCGGAATTCTACGTCGGCCTTGAGACCAGAACGGTCCTCTATTTGAGAGATGGTTTCTCCTACGAAATCAAGGAACTCGTCAAGGGAAGCAACTCCAGCTATCTGACATTCGAGTGCATGCCCGCGGAGGATGCCTACCGGGTCGGCTGCTTTGTCGTAACGTTGCCCTACGACGACATCGTGCGAGTCGAGGTATACGCCGTACACAAGGCCGAAAAGCCGGAGGATATGCCTACCATCAAGGGATTCGCAGGTGTCCAGCCGTCACAAGGCCCCACCCCCAAGCGGCCCGACGATCGCTCGTCCCGACGCGAGCGAGAGGCCCCCGCCGAGGCCCCTGCAAGCCAAATACCCGGTTCTGGTATCGATTGAGAACGGGCGATGGACACGAGAGGGGCATCCCCAACGCCTGTCCCGACCGGGGCCTGTCCCGATGAACATCGGGAAACTTCGGGGTACATCGGAAGGCAAGGCGCCGTCCCGCCGGTACGCTCTTCGTGTCATGCAAGGGCCGCAGGATCCACTTCCCGACCGCGCTGCAACGCCTCCCGGCTCGCACAGACCAAACGCTACCAGTACCGAACATCCGACGGCCGATTTCCCCGTGAGCGCGGTCGCTAGCCGGCGTTTTAACGACCGGGCGGCGTCCGGCCGCCGGTGTCACAATCCGCCTTCGATCAAGGCCCAGCCGGATGAGCTATAATCCGAAGCGAAATTGGCAAGTGGTTTATTGGGAGAATAAGCAATGCGTAATTGGAAGCGAATTCCCGCCGTATTGGCACTGACCGGCCTCCTGTTCGTACCCGCCGCGGCCCAAGCCGGTTCGGACGACAAGATCGCGGTCTTCAAACTGCGGGGACCCATGCAGGAAAGCCCGGGGCAAATGGACATGTCCGCCCTGCTCGGTTCGAAGGCCCCCGTAAACATGTTCGACCTCTTGAATTCGTTGCGGGCCGCCCGCGGCGATGCCGACCTGCGGGCCGTGATCTTCGACATCGAACGATCCGCCCTCGGATTCGGCCAGATCCAGGAGCTTCGCGCACAGTTCGAAGCCCTCAGGGCGGCCGACAAGGACGTGCTGATCTACGTCGAAACCTTGCACCCGAGAACGCTCTTGCTCGGCTCGGCCGCCTCCCAACTGGTCATGCTGCCCACCGGATGGCTGGACTTCAGCGGCATGTACGGAGAGGCACTGTACTTCAAGAACCTGCTCGAAAAGCTGAACCTCGAAGTCGACATCCTGCACTGCGGCGATTTTAAATCGGCCGGCGAACCCTTCTACCGAACCGGGCCCAGCGACGAGG
>JAPULF010000373.1 GCA_027295245.1 Planctomycetota bacterium | reverse complement strand
TCGATACGTAAGTGCTATATTTCCCTTTAAGCCTAATAGTAAGCCTGTTCGAGGACAGGTTCGGCCGGCCGGGCAAGGGGAACGACAAGGGCAGGGTCGAGGGACTGGTCGGCTTCATCCGGCGGAACTTCCTCGTGCCGGTTCCGCGGGTTGAGAGCATCGAAGCCCTGAACGGTGCTCTCGCGGAGCAGTGTCGCCGGCGCCAGGCCGCACAGCTGTGCGGGCCTTCTTGGAAAAACGTGAGCCGGAGTTCAAATTTTCGTAAGCCTTGGTGCGACCGCCTCCATCTCCGCCTTCTGGCAACGGGGCACTCACCGCAGATTGCGGAGGTGCCAATCCTCGAAAAATGCGATCACCTCGTCGCCGGTCACGATGTCGGCGTACCGTCGCCCGACGTCACGAAGGTTGTCGCGATGCGGCCCCTCGTCGAGGTCGCCGACGCAGTCCTCAGGAATGATTGTACGGAATCCGTACTGGAAGCTGTCGATGCAGGTGGCACGGATGCAGCCGCTGGTGTTGCAGCCGGTAATGATGACCGTGTCGACCCGATTTTTAGTCAGGTACGACACCAGGGGTGTCTGAAAAAACATCGAGGGCCCCGTCTTGGGAAAGACGAGGTCGTATTCCGGATCGTGGATCTGCGGATCGAGCTCCGTGCATGGATGGCCGTGCCGGAATTCCTTCAAGACCGCCTCGACCTTCCAATACGGCGTATCGCGTTCATCCTTGTAGGCGATATAACAGCTGGCCACCGGAATTTCATAGCGCCGGGCGACCTCGAGGAGGCGGGCGGCGTTTTCGACCGCGCGCACGACAAGAGGCCGCCCGCCGAGCGGGAATCGCCCGTCGGTAAAGCCGGTCTGGAAATCGACAACCAGGACACCAGGCTGCTCTCCGAAACCGATCCGTCCCGCGTCGTAGCCTTTTTCCTTGTAGACGTCCGTCATCCTCTCAATCCTCCCCGCCGTGCTATCCGGCAAGCACCCCGTCGCCGCCGCAACGATGCGACGGCTCGCCATATCGATCCCTGAAGGCGTCTCTGCAGGCGCAGGAGCTGCTTGTCATCGCGTGCCTCCATGAGCTCATGAATGAGGGCCGCGGCCGTGGTAAAGCCAACGGCAAGGCCCTTCTGGCAAGCGGCAAGATCGAGCCCCAAGCCGACAGCACCGATATCACCACCTCGAACATGGGGCGGGATCGTTACACGATTCGGGTCGGCTACACGATCATTACCTCGGATAGGATTTTCGGTACCCACATGGGCGCCACGCTCACGCAGACGATCTTTCTGTTGATGGTGTTCTATCTGATTCTCGGCTATTTCCTCGAAACGCTGTCGATGATGATCGCGACCATCCCGGTGGTGGTGCCGGTGGTGGTGCACCTCGGCTTGGATTCCGTGGGGTTCGGGATCTTCCTCGTGCTGATGATGGAAATAGCGCTGTTCACCCCGCCCATGGGGATGAACCTCTACGTGGTTCAGGGTGTGAGGGGCGGCGGCCCGATGCGCGACGTCGTCATCGGCACGTTCCCGTTCCTCCTCGTCATGATCGCGTTCGTCGTGAACATCATCCTGTTCCCTGGGATCACGCTCTGGATCCCCCGCAAGATGTTCGGTTGAACGCGTCGGGACCCGGCGCCGCTTCGTCAAAGCTTGCCCGGTTTCCGAAAGGGCACGCGAGACCGCGGTCGCGAACACCTGACAGCCGGCCGTGATATCGGCCTCGGCCGTGTCTTCCGCGACGTCATGACTGCGTCCGCCGATGCTGGGGACGAACATCATCGCGCTCGGGAGAAAACCGGCCACCACCATGGCGTCATGTCCGGCGCCGCTTGGCATGCGCATCGGCTCTTCGCCGTGGGCTTCGGCGGCGGCGAAGATGTGCTCGGCGAGGAGACTGTCCATCATCGCCGACTCGACGCGGAAGACTTGCGTGTGTTCGACGTCCGCCGGGCCCTTGCCGTCGGTTTCCCTGACGAGACGTTCCACACAGGCCTCGAAGGCGTCCAGAACGTCAGGCGATGTGTCACGGTATTCGACGAGCAGTTCCGCCTCGCCGGGCACGACGTTGAAGGCGCCGGGCGCGAAGGTCGCGTTACCAAAGGTCCAGACGCTGTCCTCGGCCGCGATTTCCCGAAACGCGACATCAAGTCGCCGACCGAAGGCGATCAGGGCCTTGCCTGCGTCCTTGCGCATGGAAAGCGGCGTCGTCCCGGCATGGTCGGCCTGCCCGTTGAACCGCACCCGGTGGCGGCGGTATCCGACGATGCCGGTTACGACGCCGATCCGTTTGCCTGCCGCTTCCAGGCGCGGCCCTTGTTCGATATGAGCCTCGAAGTAGCCCCGGTAGCGGCCGGTTTCCGCCTCAACCCGTGGTTTGCCGAAGAGCCCCCGGGCGTCGAGCACGTCCGCGAGTCCGTCCCCCTCAAGGTTGGTCGCCCCGGCGATGTCGGCGTCTTCGAGGTCACCGAAGAACGACCGGCTGCCGAGGAACCCGAAGAAAGTTCCCTCCTCGTCCTGGAACGAGATGACGTCGATCCCTGCCTTGCCGCCAAGTTCCGATTCTTCGAGCGCGCGGGCGATCTCGAGACCGTATAGGACCCCCATTGCGCCGTCGAGCCAACCGCCGCGGGGAACCGAATCCGTATGAGAGCCGATTAATACCGCTGGCCCGAAGGCCTTCGAGCGGCCGAAGACGTTGCCGACGCCGTCGATGGCGGCATCGAGCCCCGCGTCGGCCATTCGCTCCACCAGCCATTGCCTCGACTCCATATCCACTTCCGATAGGGCGAGCCGGGTGACGCCCGTCTCCACCTTTCCGAATTCGGCAAGTGCGCGAAGGTCTGCGAGGAGCCTTCCGGCGTTGATGCTGATCACGGACGCTACCTTTTAATGGTGGCCGTTAAGGTGCGCGGGAAGTCGGCGCGAATCTGTTTTTGACTCTACATCCTGCGGTCACGCGAATGCCAGCCTTCACGATACGAACGAGTTTTCGAAAGCCACGTTATGCGAAAACAAGCAACCAAACGGGATCGAGCCAAGTCGGCGAAAATACTAGAGGCGCGGGAATCCACGGGCAGCTCCCGACGGGCGGGCTTTAGTATCTTTGCGCCTGGCACCTTCGTCGCGGCGCTGTCACGTTAATCGGCTTTCGCGTCGAGTGGCGGTAGTCTAGCCTCCGGCGATGAAACCGATCTCCTATCGCTGCCACCGATTCCCGCCCCAGATCATCCAACACGCCATATGGCTCTATTGCCGCTTCACGCTGAGCTTCCGAGACGTCGAGGATTTGCTGGCCGAGCGCGGCCTCGAC
>JAPULF010000372.1 GCA_027295245.1 Planctomycetota bacterium | reverse complement strand
AATTCGAGTCTCAACCGTTGTGCTAGGATTCCTGCGAGTAGCCCGAGCGATCTGAAGTCAGGGGTTCGGGCCGGAGCCGGATAGTGACTCACACACTTGATTCGATGCTGGCCGTGGACTCGGGATACGGTTCCATCGGGGTGTTGATCCTCGTTGCGATGGTCCTCGGGGCGATCATCCTAATCCTGACGCATTTTCTGCCCAAGGCTAAACGCCATGGGCCCGAGAAGGATGCGACGTACGAGTCGGGCATGGAGGTCATCGGGGATGCCCGACAGCGCTTCAATGTTCGGTTTTATCTGGTCGCGATGTTGTTTCTGTTGTTCGACGTCGAGCTGGTATTCATGTATCCGTGGGCCCTGAACTTTGCCAGGGGCGCCGGAACGCCGGGGCAACAGTTCTTGTTCGTAGAGATGGGGATATTCTTCGCGATCTTGTTGGTGGGGTATGCGTATGCGTGGAAGAAGGGGGTTTTTCGGTGGGACTAGCAACCCTGACAGGACAATCCAACCCCCACTCCCACCCCATCCCCAGAAATGGGTTGGGCACCCGCACAGTTGCCTGAGGCCGAGACATGGAGAAGTATCAATTCGATCCGCATGCCACTTCGAGTGACGACGTCCTGACGACGCGACTTGATCGGCTGGTGGATTTTTTTCGCAAGCGAGGCGTCAACTGGGCGCGAAAGAACTCGCTGTGGCCGATGCCGTTCGCGACGGCCTGCTGCGGCATCGAACTGATGGCCACGGGGGCGAGCCGCTATGACTTGGCCCGATTCGGCGCGGAGGTGATGCGATTCAGCCCGCGGCAAAGCGATCTGTTGATCTGCGCCGGCCGCGTGGCGATCAAGATGATGCCGGTGCTGCAGCGGATCTACAAGCAGATGTGCGAGCCGAAGTGGGTGATCTCGATGGGGGCCTGCGCGTCAACCGGTGGTGTTTTCGATACCTATGCCGTCGTGCAAGGCATCGATCAGTTCATGCCGGTCGATATTTATGTGCCCGGTTGCCCGCCGCGACCGGAGACGTTGATCGAGGGGATCATGGCGATTCAAAGGATCGTCGACGTGGAAGGCATCAAGGCCAGCGGCGAACGCGGAAAGGGTCTGGGTTTGGTGGCGGAGCCGAGGTACCAGGTTGCGGTCGCCGGGGAGGGGTCCGAATAGCGATGGCCTCGTCCGTGACGATTGTCGAAAAGCTGCGTTCCGAGTTTGGTGACCTCTGGTTCGATCCTCAATCCTTGGTGACGGGCGGACTGCGCGACGCCGGGCAGGTTTTCGTGAAGATCGCGCCGGAGCCGTTACCGGACGTAATGCGCTATCTACGGGACGATCCGGGGATGCGGTTCGAGCAGTTGTGCGACCTGACCTGTGTGGATTATTTGAATTTCCCCGGCGCGACCGATCGATACGGCGTGATTTATTCGCTTTTGTCGCTGACGCACAACCACCGGTTCTGGCTGAAGTGTTTTGTGAACGATCCGGAGCCGATCGTGCCGTCGATGACGCCCATCTGGCCGGGCGCGGAGTGGATGGAGCGGGAGGTCTTCGACATGTTCGGGGTCGTTTTCGAGGGTCATCCCGACTTGCGTCGAATTCTCACTTGGGACGGATTCGAGGCCCATCCGCTTCGGAAGGACTATCCGCTTCGGGGCAAGGGGGAGCGCACCGACTTCTCGGTCACGAGGCGCGATAGCGCGTGAGGGTCGGTGTGGTGTCGGCCGCGACGGAGGGGGGAAATGCCGCAAGTCGAACCGATCGGTCGGAGAAGACTCGCCCGCCGGCGGTGTTTCAATTATGATACAAAGGTGATGCAACGAAGGCAGGGGCGAGCCCGGTCTCCGGTCCTTTGATCCGACCGACCGAATAGATCCATGGAGCAAGCATGAAGGCGTTGGGTGTGATACTGGCCGCTACGGCGGTGGGTGGCGGCGGATGGCTGGGGTACGTCAGTTTTTTCGGAGGCAATTCCGCGGATGCCTACGTTCTTCAAAAGGTGGATCGCGGAGACGTGGTCAAGACGATTTCCGCAACCGGGACGATCGAGCCCCTCGTCAAGCTCGTGGTCGGGTCACAGGTCAGCGGCGACATCAAAAATTGGTATGCGGACTTCAACGACAAGGTGACGAAAGGATTCGTGCTGGCCGAATTGGATCCGGACCGGTTTCAAACGGCGTTCGATCAGGCGAAGGCAAGCCTCTCGCTGGCAAATTCGCGCGAAGTGGAATTGGGCGTCCGGTTTCGAGATGCGGAACGGGAGCGCCTGCGACTCGAGAAGCTGCAAGAAACCTTCAGCGCCAGCGAAAACGAATACCTGGGTTCGAAGGCGGAGGCGGATGCCGCCCAGGCGGCCTGGGACGGGGCGAAGGCCGGAGTCGAACTCGCGGATGCGGCGATGAAGGCGGCCCAGGTCGATTTGCAACGAACGATCATACGATCGCCGATCGACGGCGTAGTCATATCGCGGGATATCGATGTGGGTCAGACGGTCGCGGCTTCGCTTCAGGCCCCGACCCTGTTCACAATCGCGAACGATCTGGAGCGGATGGAAGTTCATGCCAATGTCAGCGAGGCGGACATCGGCCTGATTCGGGAGGGGATGCAGGCCCGGTTCACCGTGGACGCCTACCCGGGCCGAGACTTCGAAGGGGCGATCGCTCAGATTCGATTCAATCCCACGATCGTCGATAGCGTCGTGACCTACATCACCCTGATCTCGGTATCCAACCCCGACTTGTCGCTGCGCCCCGGCATGACTGCGAATGTGACGTTTGAGGTGAGCAAGGTGTCGGATGTGATCCGTATTCCCAACGCAGCCCTGCGATTCAACCCCAATCCCCCGGGCAGGGGCGAGCGCGCGGAATACAAGCGAACGAAGGGTCCGACGGTCTACAAGCTGGCCGGCGGAAAACCGGTTGCCGCGCCGGTGAAAATCGGGCTCACCGATGCCAAGTATTCAGAACTCCTGGAAGGCGGGTTGTCTGAAGGGGACGAGATCATCACCGAGCGCAATTGGGCCGGCACGGGCCGGGGGACGCGGGACCCGACGCGGTCGATGCGGCGATAGGGGCGTCCATGATGTCGCGGCAAGATGCGGTGACCGGCCGAAAGGGATCGAACATGATCGAGGCGCGGGACCTCTGGAAGATCTATCGCATCGGAGAGATCGAGATACCGGCGGTACGCGGTGTCAGCCTGTCGATACCCGCCGGGCAATTCGTCACGATCATGGGGCCGAGCGGGTCGGGAAAATCCACGTTCATGCACCTGATAGGTTGCCTGGATCGATGTGATCGCGGTCAATATTTTCTCGGTGACTCGGAGATTACGGGACTTTCTCGTAACGCCCGGGCCCAGGTTCGAAACCGGAAGATCGGTTTCGTTTTTCAAAACTTCAATCTGTTGGCGCGGACCACCGCGATCGACAACGTGGCGTTGCCGCTGGCATACCAGGGGCTGGGCCGTCGCGACCGGCGTCGACGGGCGGTCGAGATGCTGGAGCGGCTGGGACTTGGGGACCGAATGCTGCACCATCCGAACCAGTTGAGCGGAGGTCAGCAGCAACGCGTCGCAATCGCGAGGGCCCTGATCACCGAACCGTTTCTGTTGCTCGCGGACGAGCCGACCGGGAACCTGGACAGCCGCACGGGCGTCGAGATCATGGCCCTCTTACAGAAACTGAATCGCGAAACGGGTCTCACAATCGTGCTGGTGACGCATGAGGCCAACATTGCCGCGTTCACGGAACGGGCCGTCACGTTTCAGGACGGCCGGGTGACGTCAGACATACTCAATGAGAACGTGCGCGAGGCAAGTGCTTCTGCCAAGCCGTTCGATCAGTCGTATGATCCCTTCGGGACTCGTAGCCACTGACCCGGCTCCGGGGCCTTCCGTTTCCGGATCGAGTCCCACAAAATGGGGGGGGCACGGCCATGTTCGAGGATTTCAAGGCAATCACGTCTTGGCGTATCGGCGTTCCGGCTATCGCGGCGGCGTTGGCAACGTTTTCAAGCATTTCGTGCCGGGAACCGGGGTTGGACGGCGGGCCCGCGGATGCGCGACGGTCACAATCCCCGGGACGTGCAACGAGCGTCCCCGCGGCCGGATTGACGGGGCCGCCGCGCACGAACGAGCGCTCGGCCGCGCGGCTGCGGATGGTGACGCGCCAGATCGCCGGGCGGGGGGTACGCGACGAAAGCGTGTTGGAGGCGATGCGGGCCGTGCCGCGGCACTGGTTTGTGCCGCAGGAAATGCAGTCGGTCGCGTACAACGATCGCCCGTTGCAGATCGGGTACCGTCAGACGATTTCCCAGCCGTACATTGTCGCATTCATGACCGAGCTTCTGGAGATCGAGCCTGGAGACAAGATTCTGGAGATCGGCACCGGATCCGGTTACCAGGCGGCCATCCTGGCCGAATTGACGGACCAGGTTTACACGATCGAGATTGTCGAACCGCTGGCAAAACGGACGATCGCGTCGTTCGAGGCACACGGGTACACGAAGATCCACGCCCGGATCGGGGACGGATACCGCGGATGGCCGGAGCAGGCCCCGTTTCAGGCGATCATCGTCACCTGCGCTCCCGACGACGTGCCCAAGCCGCTGATCGATCAACTTGCCCCTGGGGGGCGGATGTGCATTCCAGTGGGTGACAGGCCGGGCATGCAGTCGTTGGTGTTGCTTCGAAGAAACGCGGACGGCTCGATCGATCGACGCCATGTGCTACCGGTGGCCTTCGTGCCGATGACCGGCGAAGCCCAGGACGCCCGGCGTCGATAGTTTTTTGCAGGATTACCGGTCTTCCCCCTCCCTCGAGAACCGTTCGTCAGATCAGCCGTTCATTAGGCCCAAGTTTTTGGGACGTACGAGCCCGTCTTTCGTGCGGTATCTCAACCCGATACGCGAACTCGACGATGTTTCCGACGTTGCGGACTTGAACCGCGGTGTTTGGATATTGCGCTTTGCGCATGCGGGCCCGAGTGTATGCGGTTGGGGGTCGTCGGATGTCTTACAGTCAAGAGTCGAGGGCGAGCGGTTGAGTTCGATAATCGGGAAGAGCAAGAGGGCCGTATTCGGGCTCCAGTGTCGTACCACCCTACTTCTGACCGGGGTGGTGCTCGCGGCAACGGGTCTGACCGGGGTCATGTACGTGCGACTGTCCAGCCGATTGGCCGCCGC
>JAPULF010000371.1 GCA_027295245.1 Planctomycetota bacterium | reverse complement strand
AGCAGCGCAAGAACGGCCATGGCGGTTCCGTAGTTTCGCGATCGAGGGAAGACGCGGTCATTCCACGTGCCGTCGGTTGCGCGCGTGCGCAGCAGGACCTCGCGGAGTCGCGCCCGCTCCGCGGCCCGCAGCTCGCTGGGGAGCAATTCGATCGCCTGGGCCGCGTAGCGATGGCCGAAATAGAAATAGTACGGCGCGATGCCGTAGGGTCCGGCGTGGGTGCCGTGTTTTCGGCGGCGTTTTTCCAGTTCATCCCAATGCGCGTGAAAGGCGTCGATCGATTGCCGCACCGCCTCCGAGGATCCTCCACCCAACATCAGTAATGTAGACTGACAAACCGCCGATCTTGCAATCGAGCCCGGCAGGGCCGCCCTGCGACTCCCGGCCCGCACCGTCTGTTTGGTTCCGCTGTAGTGAAACGCCCCGGAGGGCAAACGACTTTCGAGCAGCGCCCTTCGTGCGCGATCGAGCACCTCGTTCGGCACGTCGGCCCCCCGCGAGGCCGCCCACAGAAGCGCCTGAGTGACCGGAGCGGTTACGAACGAGGCGTGGCGCCGACGACTGGCATAGTTCCAGCCGCCTCCCGGAAGCTCTTCACGCACCAGCGTGTCGACCAGCCGCGGAATCCAATCGTCGATCGCACCGCGGGCTGGGCCGGCCCGCCCGGCGGCGCGAAGCTGGCAGAAAAACTCCAACGCATAGGCATGCCCCCAGACGCGCACATCGTAGCGGTTCTTCTTGCTGGGGGCCATCAGCGGGTCGTCGAGCCCTTCTACTATGAATTCGATGCCGCGGGTCAGGGCCTTGCCGGCGGTCTTGTGGTCCGCGTCCGTGGCGTGCAGCAGGGCCTCGCATGCAAGGGCGGTGCCGCCCACACGATAGCCGATCGGAATCTCACCGCGGACGCGGTACACGCCCTCATAGGGCCAGGCCCCGTCGGACTCTTGCATCTTGATCAGTTCGTCGACGGCCGTCGCAATCAGGGCCCGGGGGTTCGTGGGCGTCGCGGTCGCCGGCCCGTCGCCGACGGCGGCGTGAGCCGAGACGATCAGTATCAGGATTGGCAATAACATCGCGCGGCTCCCCGCAGGCCGGCGTCGATACGCTCGATTCGCCGGAAACCAAATTCTCTACGGGCCCGTCAAGTCCTCGACGAACGCCCGCACGTCTTCACCATTGATCTTGCCGTCGTTGTTGCGGTCGGCCGAGCCGATGTAGCAGTACGGGAATAGCACCGCGTACGCCGCCGGATCGATCAGTGCCACGACAAACGCCGGAATGTCCTCCGTCGAAAGCGCCTGGTCGCAATTGGGGTCATCGTCGAACGTTTGCGAAAGGGTGATATCCACCTCGGCATCGGGGTTCTGATCCAGCCCGATCAATCGCACGTGGATCTGATCCTCGCCCATCAGTGGGTCGGCCGTCATCCGAACCTGAAACGCGGTCGATGGATCGTTTAGCGCCAGATCGAATTCATAGCCCGCCTCTCCGATCTCCAGGAATGCCGCCGCCGTCGAGCTGATGTTCGTGACCTCCAGGTCACCGCTCGCAGCCGAGCCGGCAAATGGGGCGATGCGGTGTAGTCCGCCTGCTGGAACGTTGACGATGTCGACGATACCCGGCGGAGCGTAAACAACCTGCAGGTCCGCCCGGTCGACGCCCAGGTTGGTGACCTCGACACCGCCGTGACCCTCGAACGGGGCGATCGTACAGGTGGCCGATTCGCCGGGCTGGAGTAAGACCTGGATGTTCCGCGTCATGACGAGTCGCGCAAGGGCCGAGGGAGTGCCCTGTGAGAGGCCAACGCGAACATTTGCGGCCCGATCCGACGGGAAGTCGAGAGGCAGAACAAAGCTGGTATCACTGGCGTTGTTCGACGGCACGTTGGGCGTGGTCAGCGTCGAACCCGGCGGCGGCGGCTGGGGCACGAACGGACCCTGGCAAAATGTGTTGGCCCCCAGTGTGAGCAGGGCATTGACATCAATGGCAAGGGCCCCGCTACTCGGAGCCCCGAGCGCCACCGCGAAGAATCGACCTTCCGGATGATCCACCGAGGCGACGAACGTCCGGCCCGCCGGCGGTGTACTCCCGCCCTTAAGCCCGCTGCCATTGGGAAAATCGGGTCCGCCGCAGCCGGCGATCGGGAAGGCCCCGGTGCAGAAGTTGGACACGGCCCCCTCGGTAAAACACGGTGAGCTGTTGCGAATGATGGACCCGGAAGGGGCGCTGATGTATTGGGTGAAGAGCGGATTTTGCATGGCGAAGAACGCCAGGCGGGCCATGTCGTTCGGCGAGGCGAAATTCTGGCTCGGCCACGACCCGTGGGCCGCCCCGCTGGGATTCTCGAAATTCGCCTGCGACATGCCAAGCCCCTGGGCACGCGTGTTCATGAGGGCTACAAAGGAGACGATGTCCGCGCAGGCCGTGTCCGAGCAGGTCGTTCCCGGATTGAAGAGCAGGTCCGCGATGGAAAACGCGCAGTCGTTTCCGCTGGGATAGAGCAGGCCCTGGAGCAACTCGTTAAGCGTAATTTGTTCCCCGGCGCAAAGGCCGGCGTCGGAACCGCCCACCGTGCCGCCGGCCTGGTTGACCGAATCGCACAAGACCGCCGGTACCGTGTAGACACTGCCCAGGTTAGAGCACGGATTACAGCCCCCTTGCGTCGACTCAACCGCCAGCAAGGCCGTCATGATCTTGCTGATGCTCGCCAGAAGGTGCGGCTCGAACGGCTTCTGCGAGAAAACCACGTCATTGACGCAATTCGTCAGCATCGACGCCCGGCATGACAGGTTTTGCGCCTGCAGCCAAGGCATATCGATGTAGACCGCCCCGGCATCGACAACCACCGGATTGACGTTGCCGGGCATCGGGTCCCAGTTCTCGCCCGGGGCCCCGATCGCCAGGGCCTTGCGCGTACCGCCCGCGAACGCTCCGAAGGCGACGGCCTCGCCCAGCCGGTCGGAGTTCTCGGATACTTCGTTGAGAACCTCTTGTGTCTCGATCGTCGGACCGAGGCTAATTATCCCGGTCCCGCCATCCGACGCGGCGTAGATGTTCACTTGCCCCGCGCCCGAGCTCTTTCCGGGAATGCCCACCGCGAGATCGTCGAATCCGTTGCCGTTCCAGTCGCCCATGTCGATGGCGAACGCGAACGTGTCTCCGGGTGAGGAAATTGGCTGGCCGAAGGAGAATGCCGTGGCAGTGTCGATGCCGGTGGCCGAACCCTTCACGTAGAAGACCCGACCCGCTACAAGAGGCCGGAACGGCGCACCCACGGCCAGATCGTCAAAGTTGTCGTCGGTCGAGTGTCCCGTTGCGATCGAGTAGCCGAACTGCTCGTCGGGCTGCACCGTCGAGCCAAAGGACGTCGCATTCAGGAGTTGGGCGCCGGCGGTCCCGATGCCGGCGCCGGTGCCGTACAGAATCTCCACAACTCCGTGATTCCGCGGCCCGCTGGTGTTCTTGCCGGGCGCCCCCACAGCCAGGTCGGTGAACGCGTCGCCATCGAAGTTGCCCGCCGCCAGCGCGAATCCGTAGGCCGCCCCCGCCTGGGCCGGGTTGATCGTGTCATCGTCCGTGATGATGTACGCCCCCGCCGTGGTGACGCCCGTGGCACTGCCGAAATAAAGCTCGATCGCGCCCGCCTCCACGATCACCGGCCCGCCGCTCCCCAGGTCTTCACCGGGAATGCCCACGGCCAAGTCATCCTTGTTGTCACCGTTGAATCTCCCCGCCGCCACCGCGAAGCCGAAGGCGTCCCCAACCTCGACGGCCCCGGGCGAATTCTTCTGGCTCACGAGATCCGAAGACGAGTTGCCGTCGAGCCCGTTCGGCCCGCCGTAGACGATGATCACGTTTCCGGCCCCGCCGTTGAAATCGATGCTCTCGCCCGGCGAGCCGATGGCCAGATCGTCGAAAGCGTCGCCGTTGAAGTTGCCCACCGCCAGCGAGGCCCCGAACCGATCGCCGTCTTCGCTGGTGTAGCCGAGGTTGTCCTGCGTCAGAAGGGAGGCATTCAGCGTGGTCAGGCCGGTGAGGACGCCGTAATTAATGATGACGGCCCCTGCATCGTTCGCTGCGCCGGCCGGAAGCGTCAAGTCCTCGAGCGGAGTACCGGTCGCGAGATCGACGAATCCGTCTCCGTTGAAATCGCCGGCGGCCAGCGCCCGGCCGAACTCATCGTTGAATTCGCGGACGCCGCGGCTTTCCAGCCCCTGCCGGATGATGCTCAAGTGGGCGGGGGCGGTGTCGATCACGCCCAGGATCGCCACAACGCCGATGAGCACCGGAAACGAAACGCCGCCGTGCACGAATCGAACAGGAATGACGGCTTGACTCACCATCTTCGCTACCCTCCCACCATCGAAACCCGGAAAACGAAAGCTGGCCGAACGAACCTTCGCAAAGCGTACCAAGCCACAGCCCCGAATTCAAGGAATTGACGCCATCTCCGCGTGCATCGATCAATTTAGACCCACCACCGCCCCTCGGCTGAATGCGGCGGGGCCAAGCCATGCGGCATAAGGGAGTTACTGCCCGCCGCGACGACCCCGCCGCAGGGCATAATCCCGCCGCGCTTAAGGGTCGAACGAAGAATTCGAGAATTTCGTTTGTCTTTTTCTCGGAATGTGGTATATAGTTCACAAAGGTTCTGCATCTTGCCGATCAGAATCCTCGAGCAAGTGCCGGCAACGGGTGGTCCGCTGCCGAATGAGGACGAAAAAGTGCGACACACCGGATCACAACAATTCAAACCGACGCGCCGCGGCTGGCAAAGCCCAACGCCGTGCACACCAGCTCCGCGCAGGGGCGGGATGCCCGTCGTCATAGGCGATCGGAATGAACAGGGCTTTCTTTGGAAGGAGGCTGACTGGTAGGTCGTAACTGATTTGTGCGGCGCTGGTTAGCGGATCTTCCGGACCAGCGTCTTAATCAAACGCGAAATCCGGATGTGCCCGCGCCAGGCGTCGCCTGGCGCGGGCTTTTTTGTTGCGCCGCCGGCTGAATTCATACAGCCGTCGTCGCCGCACCGGGGAGTGTGTGCCCGAAGGGCGCCGTTGCTCTTTGACAAGTTCATACACAAGACTGGCCGGTAGCTCAACGGTAGAGCGGTGCAATGTTAATGCCCTCGTTGCAGGTTCGATTCCTGCCCGGCCAGATCGGACAAGCCCGCCAAGCCCAGTGGGGTAACGGCATCCCACCGGACCTTGACTCCGGGGATGGCGGTTCGAATCCGCCCTGGGCCGGTTTCACAAGTCTCGCTATACAAGTCGCGCGACCCGTAGCTCAGACAGGAAGAGCGCGCCTCTTACAAAGGCGATGTCGATGGTTCGATTCCATCCGGGTCGATTTCAACCAAGCTTTTTGCGGGGTGTAGCGCAGCCTGGCAGCGCACCCGGTTTGGGACCGGGGGGCCGAAGGTTCGAATCCTTCCACTCCGATTGCCGCAAAGCGGCAATAGAGCAGGAGAGGAGAGAGAGGCGGGGGGCGACGCAGCAAGGAACGGCACCGCCGACCCGGAGAATCCGAGGCGAGAAGGTTGCCCTCTCCTGCGGTCTCCTTTCTACTTTCTACTCTCATGCCTTTCGCATTCGAAAAGCTCGTCGTCTATCAACGAGCGGTCGACTTCGCCGACAATGTCGCCACCGCAACTGAGCAATTCCAACGCGGCTACGGCTTTCTCGCCGATCAGCTCAACCGAGCGGCGCTGTCCATCTCCGCAAACATCGCCGAGGGCAACGGCCGATTCACCAAGCCGGATCGCCGGCACTTTTTCGGCATCGCTCGAGGCTCTATCCAGGAGTGCGTACCATTACTGGAACTCGCCGCCCGCCGGTCGCTGATCACCGGGGACCATCATGCAAAACTCAAGGCAGATCTCGAAGAAATCGCCAGGATGCTATCCGGACTGATCAAAGGATTGGACAATCGACCAGATTGAGACGGACACGAGGCGGCGGCAAGAATCCACGTGGCCGGGTCAACAGCGCGGGTTCCGCCTACAAAAAGTTCCATCGTCGTCTAGTAACCGCAATCCTTGGCGAACGATCGCCCCCGCAGCCGCAAGCGCAACGTGACGCCGTGGTGTAGAGGCAACACGCCGGGCTTTCAACTCGGAGACCGCGGGTTCGATTCCCGCCGGCGTTAGTCGCCCAGGCCCCGTAGTTCAAAGGAAGAGCACCGTGCTTCGAACGCGGAGATGGTCGTTCGAGTCGACCCGGGGCCGTCGGTGCAGGGTGGTGAAACGGCAGCCCGTCGTCCTGATAAGTCGAAAGATGAGGGTTCGAATCCCACCCCGACGAGTCTCACTCCGTAGTCCCGTAGTTCAATGGCAGAACACCGCGCTCCAAACGCGGAGATGGTCGTTCGACCCGACCCGGGGCTGTCATGATCCCGAAGCTCAAACGGAAGAGCGCCTCGCTGCGAACGAGGAGGTTGGTCGTTCGAGTCGGCCCGGGATCGATTCGGCGGAGCGTTGTGCGACCCTTCCCGAGACTGCACAAAACGCCATCCGCCTTGGCGCCGTGGTGTAGTGGTCATCACACCGGCTTGTCAGGTCGGGAACATGGGTTCGAATCCCATCGGCGTCGTGTCAGCACCCACGGCCTTGTAGCTCAATCGGCAGAGCCGCCGGCTTTTAACCGGCAGGTTGCAGGTTCGAATCCTGCCGGGGCCAGTGCGGGGTGGCGCAAGGGCAGCGCAGCGGCCTCATAAGCCGAAGGATGGGGGTTCGAATCCCTCCCCCGCGATTGCCGCGAAGCGGAAATAGAGCAGGAGTTGGCAGAAAGAGGGTAGAGGCAGCGAGGAAAGGCGCCGCCAACCTGAAAAACTCGAGTCCACCAGGTCCCCTCTCCTGCGGTCTCCTTTCTACTTTCTACTCTCAAGCCCGGCGTGTTCGAGAGGCTCCCCAGCGAAGAAATATCTCTCCTTCCTTGCGCGTCAGTAGCTCAGCGGCCGCAGCGCCGGCATGCCAAGCCGGAGGACGCGGGTTCGAATCCCGCCTGACGCTGTCGAGTCCGGGGTATAGGCACGGGTCTCAACTCTCTCCGCGGGCTGGTATGGACATCGCCGTCGTAGCTCAATCGGTAGAGCGGCTGTTTTGTAATCAGTTGACGGGGGTTCGATTCCCTCCGACGGCCATGTCTCTCGCAGCGCGTCGGAAGCTCAATCGGATGAGCGGCGGTCTTCCAAACCGCGGGTTGCGGGTTCGAATCCCGTCCGGCGCATCGGGGCAGGTAGCTTAGACGGTAGAGCACCGGTTTGAAGCGCCGGTTGCGCCGGTTCGACTCCGGCCCTGCCCGTTGAAAACCTTGTCTTGCCCAGCGTCGGAAGCTCAAACGGATGAGCGCCGGTCTTCTAAACCGAAGGATGCGGGTTCGACCCCCGCCCGGCGCGATTCGTGGACACCATAGCCTGGACCCTACAGAGAATCGTGCGCCCCGTCGTTCGCCCTGAATTCACCGGTCGTCTTGTCATAGTACCAGCCGCCGGAGCCGTTCAGTACCGGCTTGATCGCATTTGAATTGTCAAAAGGGTTGTCCGGTATGGATTGGAGGTAGGGCCCGAACTCCGTTCCGGAAGAACCATTGGCCTTTGTTTGTTCGGTCATTTGCCTCTCGAACTGCGCGGTGTTGCTCGGATAGTTTCCGTTGTGTTCGCGCATGTAGCATTCGATCTGCCCCCGGATTGTCCGCAGGTTCATCTTCAGGGCGGACAGCCTGGAGTCGGAACTGGCGTCCGCGAATTGAGGAACCACCACGGCCGCGAGAATCCCGAGTATCACCACGACAATCAAGAGCTCGACCAGCGTAAATGCTTTCAACGGACCCCCCGTTTTCTTGCTCTTCATACATGTAATACCTCGGACCCATCACATTGAGAAATTCGCTAGGGTTTCACGTACTACGATATGGGAAATCCCCAAGTCGGCCCAATCGACCGCCTTGGAATCGGGGATTATCGGATGACTTGGACCATACGAGCGCTTCAAGCAGGTCCCAAGAAAGGAAACGCGAAGATCATCGAGCAGCCGACGGTCCGGAAACACGGAGACCCCATCTAAGTTCGACTCTCGCCCATTGGTGAGTCTCGCTCGCGAGCGTTCTTGCGAGAGAGAACCGAGCCGCCCTGCGGAGATCATGTGTCGTTGGAAGACAGCCCATGAAATCCGGGCAGGCAGACCCCGATGTGCAAGACGCCGCGAGCGGCTAATCCGCATCGCCATGCCGAAACACGCCGTGCGACTGTCAGTCAAAGATCTCTGTGCCGTCGAGGTCCGGCCCGGC